>JAZNHX010000056.1:0-6003 GCA_045577115.1 Faecalimonas sp.
TTACATTATAACATGTAACGGAGAAAAGGTGGTTGTTTAACCATCTTTTTTCTCTTTTTAGGACAAAGTTTTGGGGAAGGAATAACTCGCACGAGTTATTCCTTCCCCATTATGCTAAGCTATCTATTTCCCGACAGCCCCCTCTCAAACATATTTACTTATCAAACGGATACATCCCCTTCGGAAGGTTCTTCCAATCAAATTGTTTTAAATTCGATGCACCGGCTCCCGGCGTATCTGCATAACAGATATGTCCTGCAAACTTACTGTAAGGTTCTTTGAACGAAGTATTCGCTTTCACTACAATCAAATCATACAGCGTTGGCTCAATTCCAAAGTGACGGAAAAGCTGTGGGTCACCAGAATGTGTACACTCCTCTGTCACCAAGATATCAATCGTTCCGAAGTTAATAACTGCCGATAGTCCCATACTTCCCGGTACGCCACGTTTTGCAGGTCCCTCGGCAACAAACGCTCCATCATGTAGTGAGCACACTCTGCCGACCCCTTTGAACGGTCCCGGCATTCCAATCGTATATCCAGCACCAATAGAGAACTCAGCTGTTTTGCCTACGCCTACTTCAAAAGCTTTTTTAACAGCTAATGGGTCTACAACAAACATACCCGCGCGAATCTTACTTCCTCTTTCCGCAAGACGCATAGCAACATATGGACTATCGCCAACTGCACCGCCATTTGGTGAATCTGCAGCATCTGACAAGATGACTGGCTTACCTGTTGTATTTGCCTCGGCAATATCAATAATCTCATCTACAGACTGTAATGGTGGCATATATTCATCACGTCTTTCATAGAACTTTCGCGCCAAGAAATCTGCTTGTTGTTTCGCCACCTCTTCCTCTGTGGCAATCGTAACCACCACACTACTTATCTCCTTAATATCCAGCCATGGTTGTACCGGAAATACTGTATAATCTAACAAAGTGCTATCAGCAACAAGTGCATGGCCTGCGTCAATTACATCCTTAAACGCACCTTCTCTTGACGTAAAGCCTGCCGGTGGTACCAACATAGGAATTGACTTTACTGATTTCACAATAGGTTTACCCTCTAACAATTGCATACAAAGCTTACCTGCTCTGTAACCCGTTTCGTAAAAATCTACATGAGGATATGTTTGATATCCACAGATAATATCCGCATATTCAGCAACCTGACTTGTGATATTCGCATGTAAATCGAAGCTGGCTGCAATCGGTTTCTCTCCTACTAATTCACGTAATTTCTTTAAAAAAACGCCACAGGCATCATCTTCACTCACTGTACATGTCGCACCATGTAATGATGCACACACAGCATCAAACTCTCCTGCTGTTTCGATATAATAAGAAACCCTATCCATCAATGTTTGAAGTACAGCATCATCTACACGTCCACCGGAGTCTGCATTGAGGAAAATTGTTGGAATGACCTCTCCTCCCGCTTCCTCGATTGCATCAAACATCCCATGAGGAGCTGTCGGTTGCGATTTTATCTCGTGATAGGCTTCGATTCCTTCCACATGTTCATTCCCCAAAAACCTCTCATAACCTGTTACTATTGGATTAAAGGTGTTAGATTCCTGATGAAATTCACATACTAATACACGTTTCTTTCTTTGTGTTCCCATAAGAAACACCTCCTTTTACATGCTTTATTCTTATAAATAATCCTCCGGGAAATATGCATTCGTACAAGCAACATTTCCTCTTTCATCACGCACGGTAATGCGGAAATATCCGTAGTCTGGATTTGCATCAAAGGCTACTTCCGTCACAGGTTCGCCCCCGATTTCAGCAAACTTTGCTCCTGCTCCTCTTTTTTCATAAGTACAGATCACTCTATCTGCCGGAGAACATTTAATGTGCACTTTACCTTCTTCCACATATAAATCATAGATTTCCGGTCCTTCTGAAGCATAGAAATGTCCCTTTAAAAGTGCATCAGAAATCGTCTCATAGTCTAACTTGTCCGCTTTAATTGTGGTCCATGCCCATCCCGAATCGCATTGTCTCACATCATCCGGCCTGTCATTATGGTTGTCATCTGCGCCAATACAATAGATTTTCTCACCCAAACGCAAGAAATCATCATATACACGTGGATTATAATCCTCATAACCAGTGGCGATGCAGTTACCATTCAGAATCTCCATCGCGTGCATTCCGTGATATTTGCTATACTGTTCATACGTTTCTTTAGACCAGTTTGGATGATTATATGTTACAAAAAAGCCCTCTTTTTTCCCTATCTCCATCATCTCTGTTAAACATTCCGGCGAATAGGTCCAACTATAGTTTTGTAATGTATCATCAAATTTGACCAAATGTTTTACTTTTAACGCCTCCCCCCAAACATGCTTTTCGCGATGCCACAGTGGATGCATTTCAATATTTTTATCAAGAGCCACAAAACAAAGATGGCACACCTTACAATCCCTAAGTGGATGTCTTCCATACCAGTCCATTACTCCCACTTCGAAGCCGTTCATAGCAAGGAAGTTTTCATCAGTCAAATCGTTATGAAGAATAAATACATCATGGTCTGTATAGGCTACAATGGAGTAACCCTTCTTCATATATAGCTCCTTGATTTCTTCCGGTGTCTTTTGCCCGTCTGACATCGTCGTATGACAATGCAAATTTGCTTTATAAAAATTTCCTGTTCCCGGTAAAAGATATTTTCTCATATTTGTGTACTCCTTTTTTAATATAACTAGATTATACTACTTTTTATTTTTCCTTGCAATACACATAACTTGAAAACTTATGCACAAAACCTTCCTATTATATACCATTCCGTAACTGCAATAAAAGAAGCGGCGACCGTATTGGCCGCCGCTTTAATAAGAATGCCTCTTAGTATTCATCTAATGTAGAATTTATAATATTCTCTTTATCCCATGGTTTGTATACTGTAGCAATTACTTCCGTACCTAATTCAAGTTTCATTGAACCATGTTTGTTGTCGCTTGTAGCTCCAGTTTTATCACCATATGACCATGTATAATATGCCTGTGACCTTCCAATCAAATAATCATTGATTTCTGCAGTATTTAGCGGATAAGCACTATTCTCTGCAGGAACAAACAATGTGTGTCTTGGGAATAATACTACATCGAACATATGATTAGCACCAGTTTCATTACTACTGTTGTTCAACATATAATCATACCATGTAGTGGTACCTTCCCTCATTCCTTTATCATAATTCCACGCACATGTGACATTCTTTCCATGATGGTATGCTGCAAATACATTGATATCGGCAAATGTTTTTGGATTTTCACCATATGCTTGCATCATATAATTCATATTTACAACTGTTGCATCTCCACCCAGCAATACTCTCTTACCTGTTTTTGCGATAGTAAAGATAAATTGTGTTGACGCTGTATTTGATGGGTCTGGCAAAAATAGGCTACTATCTGTCACATATGTATTCCAATACTCTTCAAGGTGTTGTTCTTGCGTATCCACAACATCCATTGTTACTCCATTGAAATAATATCTCTGTCCCATATGCACTTGATATACTGGTACTTCATCCCCCTTTTGTATTGACATCATACCAAATGCTTTCATCACTCTATTAGAATAATTATATGCATCATATGATGTCCAAGAATTCATACCATATGTACTTGGTTCACTTGCATAGACACCTTCTACATAAACTTTATCACGCAATGTTGCATCATCTGCTAATTTCGCAATAGCCTCAATATGATCATCATGGAAATGAGTAATTGTCCATGCATCAATCACAACCTTCTTATCTTCATATGGAGTAAGGTTTCTCATATACGTAATAAGTGTCTTAGGATCATATCCGCCATCATTGATAATAAAATGTCCATTTGGCAATTGGAATACAAATGCGTTTGAACCATCTGTAGCTCTACCTGTTAAGTCTTCAAGCATAGATAATGTCTCTGCTTGTTCTCCTGATTGTGTTACTTTTTTCTCAATTAGATTGTCTGATACTGATGACGCATCTGTACTAATAGAAACATAAATTCTCTTCTTATTCTGTATTAGTTTTATATTATCAGGATCTGACTCCCATCCATTCCACGTTGTTTTGTAAGAATAGACTCCTCTCATTTCCTCAACTACGCGATCAACATAGGTAACATTAATCACCCATTCACCACTTGTTTCATTTGCTTCTTTCACAAATGTTGCACTGTAGACTCCATCAAGGTTCATTGTTGTACCATTATTATTGATGTCTCCTTTAAATCCAAGGGCTTCAAGTTGTTCACAATAATTACCATAAGTATTTGTATCGTTTGCATCTATATCATAGGTAACAACATAATTGCCTGCACCTTTTGGACTTGCAGCAGTAATCTTTGTATTGGCATCCACAATATCCAGACCTACTTCTGCAGTTAATTTAGTTGCTAAATCTGTTTCTCCCAATTCTACAACTTGAACGAGATCTGCAAAACATTTTAATACAGGAACACCTTCTGTTCTAATTGTCCACCCATTATCGGAAGTGAAATCTAATTGTGCACTCTTCTTCTCTACTAATCCCGTATATGGAGCTTCTATTGTCTTTTCTTCTCCAAGGAATGTACTAACAGTTTTACTTTCATTAAAATGCGCCCCGTTAATTCCTTGTGGAATATAGCCAAGAAGTCTGTCATCACCTGAAGACATGACTACTGTTCCTTCAAGCACACTAACTGCGGATTTTCCACAAATGTACGTATACAATCGGTACTTACAACCGGTGTGGTTACGATACCTTTTTCGTAAAAACTGTATGCAGACAATGCATCTATAAGCTGCTTTGTATCTAAATGTTTGAGCAGGATATCTTTCACTGCTCGATATTGCGCTTCGTGACGCTCTCGAGGTTCGTCAGACACATGGAAAACACACTGCTCCATAATGCCCTCCACTACAAGGAACTGCTTTAACTGCGGTATAAATGCGTCTAAAAATTCTCGATACTCATGTGACAGAGCATCTGTATCCCATCCGAAGATTCGCTTGTACTCTCCATCTACCTTTGCCATAATCTTTGGTGCGTGATAAGCGCCCCATTGTGTAAAGAAATGACAGATTTCAAAATAGTGGATGCCACATTTATGACAAAGTTCTATCCATCTCTTTAAGTATTTAAAATCGAAAATATATTTCCCTTTTTCGATACTAATCTCTACTAATTGATTTGTTGGCCTTTCACCACCAACTTTTGTATCCAATGGCGGAGTAAATACCGGAGTAAGTATTGTATTGTGCCCAAACTTCACATATACCTTGAGATATTTTTCAACAATCGCAAAATATTCTTCCGAAAGAATCTCTACGTTGTGAAGCTTCGCAAGACAATCTCCGTGGAACCATCCTGTATTGCAGATATCTAGTTCCGGCAATTCTGCATCAATAATCTCTATCGTAAAGATTGCTTCTGCAAGAAGTTCTTTTTCCCTGTCTTTTACCAGTAGTTTTATAGAATACGTTCCGACCATTTCTCCTTTCGGCTCTACTACCACCCAGAAAGAACGGGACTGCTCATTAAACAGAAAAACTTCTCCATTTTTTACTGTTTGAAGCGGATCTGGAAACATAACCCCCGGTTTTTTCGTAATAAAATCGTCGTCGCCCTTCGCTTCAATTGTAGACAAGGTAGACGGCACGTATTCCACACTCTTTAGTTCTATGTACGGCTCTAATTCTGATTCAATCTCAATGGTACAAGCGTGATTTGGAAGAATTTCTCCCTCTCCCCATATTGCTAATTGAAATGAATATATTTCATTGCTAAGCATACTCCCCGAACTATGCTCCGGAAGATACGTGAATTTATCAAAAAACACTTTTTCAAGACTACTAAGTAGCTTTACTTCGCATCTCATAATATATTCTCTCCTTTGATTTTTGTCATAATGTCCCATTAAATATATTTTACTCACCACACCCTCCTCTAACAATAAACATAACTTGGAAAATTATGCACAAAACGTAATTTTGTTTGCACCAAAGG
>JAZNHX010000057.1:0-3119 GCA_045577115.1 Faecalimonas sp.
ACCGGATAATGTTCCGGCAAGCTGATTCTTACGTTCTTTCAAACGTGGGAAACGCTTGTAAACCATCTCCAAAGTCTCTTTTATTTCTTCCTTGTCTTTTCTGGTATAAGCACCCATCTTCAGATTCTCATACACAGATAACTGAGCAAATACACGTCTTCCTTCCGGCACATGTGCCATACCCATAGACACAATCTTGTGTCCCGGTGTTTTACGGATGTCTGCTCCTTCAAATGTGATACTACCTGATTTTGCAGGGATAAGTCCTGTAATTGCATGTAGTGTCGTTGTTTTTCCGGCACCGTTTGCACCAATCAGCGCAATAACCTCTCCCTCGTTTACTTCGAAGGAAATTCCTTTTAAAGCCTGAATCATACCATAGTATACATTCAAGTCTTTTACTTCAAGCATAGCCATTATTCATTTCCTCCTATTCTCCGAGATATGCTGTAATAACCTGTGGGTCATTTAATACATCACTTGTTTTGCCTTGTGCCAGAACCTTACCGAAGTTGAGTACTGTAAGTTCCTCACAGATACCTGCCACAAGCTTCATGTCGTGCTCGATAACAAGAATTGTAATATCAAACTTATCACGAACAAAACGAATGGTTTCCATCAGTTCGATTGTTTCGTTTGGATTCATACCGGCTGCCGGCTCATCTAACAGAAGTAACTTTGGTTCTGTTGCAAGTGCTCTTGCAATCTCAAGTTTTCTCTGTTGACCGTATGGGAGGTTTGCTGCAAATTGGTCTGCATATTGTTCCAAGCCAAATACAGCCAGAAGTTCCATTGCCTTTTCATTCATCTCTTTTTCAACCTTGAAGTATCTTGGTAGTCTCAAGATAGCTTCAATTGTGCTATAGTGATAATGATTGTGAAGCGCCACTTTTACATTATCAAGCACGGTCATCTTTTTAAACAGACGAATATTTTGGAAGGTACGTGCAATACCTGCCTTGTTAATATCAATGGTCTTCTTTCCGGTAATATCAACTCCATCCAACTTTACAATTCCCTGATTTGGTTTGTAAACACCAGTTAAGAGATTGAATACCGTTGTTTTACCGGCACCGTTTGGTCCAATCAGACCATAAAGCTGCCCTTTTTTGATCTCCATACTGAAATCATCTACTGCTTTTAATCCTCCGAAGGAAATGCCGAGTCTGGTTACACTTAACATACTTTCCATCTTACACTTCCTCCTTTGATTCTTTTTTCTTAAATAAACGCTTGATCGAATAACGTTCACGAAGTTCCAATGCTTTCGGACTCCAGTTAAAGAGCATCATTACAATCAAGATAATTGCGTAGAACAACATACGATAATCGTTGAGGAAACGAAGTAATTCCGGAAGTAATGTGAGGATAACTGCCGCAATCATAGCTCCTCTTGTGCTTCCAATACCGCCGAGAACAACAAATACAAGAATCATAATTGACATGTTGTAACCGAAATTCTTCGGAAGTGCCTGCAATGTCGCAAGGTTATGAGCATATAACACACCTGCCACGCCTGCAAGTGAAGCCGATATCGTAAACGCCATTAATTTATATTTTGTAATATTGATTCCGATAGACTCTGCCGCAATCCGATTGTCACGGATAGACATAATCGCACGACCTGTTCTAGAGTTAATCAGATTCAACACAATCACAAGTGTTAAAAGCACCAAGATAATTCCTATAACAAAGTTGGAATCATTTGGTGTACTCGTGATACCCTGTGGTCCTTTAATCAATGTCTGTCCACCCGGTTCCAAACCTAGCGAAAGTGAATCCTTCATTGAAAAGTGAAAGCCTTTACTGTCTCGCCCAATATAAAGTACGTTTACAAGATTCTTAATAATCTCACCAAACGCCAGTGTTACGATGGCAAGGTAGTCACCGCGAAGACGAAGTACCGGAATTCCAATGATGATTCCAAAGATTGCTGCACAAGCGGCTCCAATTAAAATTGCCAGGAAGAATCTGAGTCCATCCGGCATAGCCCCATACATTAATTTTGAAAAAAATGCACCTGTAAAGGCACCCACACACATAAAGCCTGCCTGGCCGAGACTTAACTCACCCAAAATACCTACAACAAGGTTTAAGGATACTGCCAGAATCACATATACGCAGAGTGGAACCAAAAGACCACCAAGCAGACTGGAAAGACTTCCTGTTGCCTGCATAAGCTGTACAATTAAAAATGCTGCCAAAACAATTCCGTATGTAATAATATTGCTTTTTGTACTTTTCTGTATATTCAATAATTTCTTCATACGCGCCACCTACACCTTCTCTTGGATTTGCTTGCCGAGCAGTCCGGTTGGTTTCACAAGAAGAATTAAGATCAAGATTCCAAACACAATGGCGTCTGCCATCTGTGATGAAATATATGCTTTACTTAGAATCTCAATGATTCCCAAAATAACGCCACCAATTAACGCACCAGGAATAGAGCCGATTCCTCCAAACACCGCTGCTACGAAAGCTTTGATACCCGGCATAGAACCGGTATAAGGATTCAGGGATGGATATGCTGAGCAGAGAAGCGCTGCCGCTACTGCCGCAAGTCCAGAACCGATTGCAAATGTAAGTGCAATTGTTCCATTTACGTTGATACCCATCAGCTGTGCTGCACCCTTATCTTCCGATACGGCGCGCATTGCCTGTCCTGCTTTTGTTTTTTGAATAAACAGAGTAAGCGTAACCATAACAATCACACAGATAATAATGGTTACAATGGTTTCTCCCGAAATCACCAGTTGTCCGTCTGCCAAAGAAAGTGCCTCCATATTTACCACAGAAGTAAATGCTTTTGTCTCAGCACCCATAATTAAAAGTGCAAGATTCTGAAGCAAATAGCTGACTCCGATAGCAGTAATCAAAACTGCCAGGGATGAACCGGCATTGCGAAGTGGCTTGTATGCAATTCGTTCAATGGTTACACCGAGAAGCGTACATCCTGCCATAGCAATGATAACAGACAATATCGGATGTATCCCCATCGAGTTCATGGTTACCATGATAATGTAACCACCAACCATGATAACATCACCATGCGCGAAATTCAGCATCTTTGCAATTCCGTATACCATGGTATATCCAAGCGCAATCAGTGCATAGACACT
>JAZNHX010000058.1:0-2169 GCA_045577115.1 Faecalimonas sp.
GGTGAACAAGTTGAATGAAGGCAGACCAAACATTCTTGATCTTATTACAAACAGTCAGATTGACTTGATTATCAACACACCAATTGGGGCAGACAGTGCAACGGATGACAGTTACCTTAGAAAAGGTGCAATTAAGAAGAAAATCCCATATATGACCACAATTGCAGCGGCCAAAGCAACTGCAAGCGGCATGATTTCTATGGGCAAACCTGGATGTGGTGATGTGAAGTCATTGCAAGAACTGCATGCAGAGATTAAAGATAAATAAGATATGTAAAAAGATTGCGTGTTTTGATATGCGCAATCTTTTTTATGTGAAAATTTATTGCCCCACCTACCACAGTTTGATACAATAAGGAAAACAGGGAAATAAAGAGAGAATACCAATGAGCAAGATATTTTATTTGATGGGCAAGAGTGCCTCGGGAAAAGATACCATTTACAAAGAAATAAAAGAACAGATGCCAGAACTTCGAACCATCGTGATTTACACCACGCGTCCGATACGTGAAGGAGAGCGAGATGGTGTGGAATATTATTTTTCTGACGATGAAAGATTGGAAGAATTCCAAAGAGAGGGAAAAGTGATTGAACTTCGTGAATATAATACGATACATGGGATATGGAAGTATTTCACGGTGGATGATGGTCAGTTTGACGAAGCTGGACACGTGCTTGCGATTGGCACTTTGGAGTCTTATCAGAAGATGCGAGAGTATTTTGGAGAAGAGAAGATGGTGCCTTTTTATATTGAAGTAGAGGACGGAATCCGTTTGGATAGGGCTTTGGCGCGGGAGCACAAGCAGAAGGAACCGAAGTATGAGGAAATGTGCCGACGATTTTTGGCAGATTCTCTGGATTTTGCACCAGAAAAACTTGCACAGGCGGGGATTGTTAAGAAATATCAAAATATTGATATGGAATCATGCATAGAAGAAATTATGCTAGGTATTCGGGACAATTTATGATATACTATAAAGACCGAGAAATATAAAAGGAGGGCGTTTGCGTGAGTGGATTCAAGGATGTTGTGGGACACAGGGATATTATTCAATATATTCAGGACGCAGTTGGGCAGAATAAGGTATCCCATGCTTACATTTTGAATGGACAGAGGGGTTCAGGAAAAAAAATGTTGGCAAAACTGTTTGCCATGACGCTGCAGTGTGAATCGGGAAAGTCAGAGCCTTGTGGAATGTGTCGTTCTTGCATACAAGCGAACAATGGAAATCAACCGGACATTATTACTGTGAAGCACGAGAAACCGGCATCGATTAGCGTGGATGATGTGAGAGAACAGGTAAATGGCGACATCATGATTAAGCCATATAGCAGCCCATATAAAGTTTACATTATTCCAGAAGCGGATTTGATGACGGTACAGGCGCAGAATACTATTTTGAAGACGATTGAGGAACCGCCAGAATATGCTGTGATTTTCTTGCTGACGGAAAATGCAGACAGCCTTCTGCCGACGATTCGTTCTCGTTGTGTGATGTTGAAACTTCGTAATATTAAAGATAAATTAGTAAAGAAGTATCTAATAGAGCAACTTCAGGTTCCTGATTATCAGGCAGAATTATGTGCTGCGTTTGCGCAAGGGAATATTGGGCGGGCGACGATGCTTGCTACATCTGATCAGTTTAACGAGATTAAAGAGGAAGCGATTCAACTTTTAAAATATATAGATGATATGGAGTTGCATGAGATTGTCAGTGCTATTAAGGCGATTAATCGATATAAGCTGCAGGTAGAAGATTATCTGGATATTATTACTATTTGGTATCGTGATGTTTTGTTGTATAAAGCCACCAAGGATGTTGGGGGATTGGTATTTGGTGACCAATTGAAATTTATTAAGGAAAAGGCTTCTAAGAGTTCCTATGAAGGAATCGAAAGGATATTAGAAGGCATTGAGAAAGCAAAGACAAGATTAAAGGCAAATGTCAATTTTGATTTGCTTATGGAATTGATGCTTCTTACGATAAAGGAGAACTAGAAAATGACAAAGGTAATAGGTGTAAGATTTCGTGATGCGGGCAAGATTTATTTCTTCGATCCCCTGAAGTTTGAGATTCAAAAGGGTGACAATGTAATCGTGGAAACCGCCAGAGGTATTGAATTCGGTACCGTTGTATCCGGAATCAGAGAAGTGGAGGATGACAAGGT
>JAZNHX010000059.1:0-2529 GCA_045577115.1 Faecalimonas sp.
TCCATAAACCAATGCAAAATCAAACGTAACACCTGAAAAATCAGAAATCAAAATATCAGAGCGACGTAATACCTCAAAATTATCTCTATCTCTATTCCATTCTAATTGCTCTGATTCTGGAAACTCTTTCATTAATTTTTCCATCATTTCTTTTTCTGATGTGAATGATTGCGGATGTGGTCGAACAATGATATGATAGCCAGTCTGCAAAAGTGCTTCAATTATTTTACCACCGTACACACCAAAAATCGCATTATCTCCCCATGATGGTGCCAAAAGCACAGTACGTTCATGCTCTCCAATCGGTTCCACTGTATCCAAACGTCTTGACATCTCATCCATGTATGGAATTCCAACTTTAACGATTTCCTTTGGTGGTAAATCACGTAGTTGTTCTAGAGCACGAATCTGCTTGACCTGATACTCACCAGATAGCAAAATTGCGTCATAATAGTCCACACCAAACATTCTGTACATCGTAATATCATTTGCAGCATGCGGAATATGTACATAATAGTCCACATCTCTCGAACGTTTCCATTGGTAAACATCTAGACCAGGTGTAGTCGATAATACGATACTGGCATTTAAGAAATTTAAACGAGTGTATAATTTACTCTCTTTTTCTATGCATTCTACTTTTATATGTGAATAATTGCTTTTTATAGCCGGATCATCCGGAGAAGGCGTAATATATAGTACATCCTTTCCACATTTGTCCAATTCCTTGCATATCGGCTCAAAAATTGACCAATAGCGTTTATCGTCTGAGAAGATGACAAATGGTATCTTTTTATTACTCACTTCTGCTTTTCCACCACTGATTTTAAAACGAATTTTAATAGCCAGCATCCTCAACGAATAAATAGCCGCCCCAACCACTCCTATCAGCACAGTAAAAAGCATACTTCCGGTACCCGGGTCAATATATAATAAAATCATTTCTTTCCTCTCCTTGTATATAGTCATGCCTATTATATCATTTTTCTATATTATTTCAAGTTTGGTTTGTCCATTTTTTGGCTTAGCATGCAAAAAAGTACAGAACAAAGAAAATCCTTATCCTGTACTTTTTCATATAATCTGTATAACTAACTTATATCATATAACCATCAGAACCTATATAGCACCAACCTTGGCTATCGCGAACCCATTGATTCGTCACCATTCTTCCATCAGCGTCAAGATAGCACCAACCATAACTATCTCTCATCCAACAATTGGTCACACAATAACCATCTGCTCCAACGTAACACCAGCCAACACTATCCATAATCCAACAATTCGTTGCCATTCTTCCATTCGCATCAAGGTAGCACCAGCCAATACTGTCCTGCTTCCAGCAGTTTGTCACGCAATAACCATCTGCTCCAACGTAACACCAGCCAACACTATCCTTAATCCAACAATTCGTTGCCATTCTTCCATTCGCATCAAGATAGCACCAGCCAATACTATCCTTCTTCCAGCAGTTTGTTACACAATAGCCATCCGCTCCAACATAACACCAACCGACACTATCTTTAATCCATTTGTTAGTCGCCATTCTTCCATTTGACTCAACATAACACCAGCCGATGCTATCTTTAATCCATTTGTTCGTTTCCAATGCACCCTTCGCATTGAAATAATACCATTCTCCGTCAATTTGTTGCCAGCAATTACGCGGAATTGTTCCGTTTGCGTATTGATAGTAAGTACCTGTACTATCTGTAATCCACTTACCATTCACAACCTCAACTTTACAAAATGCGCTAAGCTCTCCTACTGTTACAGTGATTGTTGCCTTTCCATTAGAAATAGCAGTTATTTTACCATTCTGATCAATTCTAATTATATTAACATTACTGCTTAACCATGTTACATCTCCTTCAGCTGGTGCAAATGGTTTACAATTCACTGTTAATACAACTGAGTCCCCTTTGAAAAGTTCTAACTCCGTATAATTCAATGCTATGTCTGTAGCAATATGTTTTTCAACTTCATCTTGCTCTACATGACCGCATCTACTACATGTGCGTTCTTTTATTCCTTTTGCTGTATAAGTTGGTAAAGTGACATCAGTCCATTCACCCATGGCATGAGCGTCATAAACCATAACATCAAAAGAGACTTCTTGCCCACCATATGTAACATTAACTGTATTGTTTCCTGCTTTAGTAGAATCAAACCCACTAAATACAAGTTCCGATTCAACATCAACACTAAGGCCATCATCACATTTCGCCGTAATAATTAATCCTTTACCATCAAATGCTTCATTCAAACAATATTCGGTTTTATATGGCATTGATTTTATTTCAATTGAATCTGGTATGATAGCATAGTTAATACCATTTGCTTCTGCATATTCCCTTACGTAAGCAGATTTTAAATAAATAATGAGTTCTGGTGAGTGCCCTGTAAATACATCAGATCCTATAATCGTTACATTTTGAGGAATAACTATACTTGTTAGATTTCTACATTGGGCAAACGCTTTCTTTCCTATGTTTATTACATTTTCCGGTATAACAATATTCGTCAAAC
>JAZNHX010000060.1:0-33805 GCA_045577115.1 Faecalimonas sp.
GACACAATATGAATCTATTTTATTAAACAGCTACGTGGCTGCCGGAGGACGTTGGGGACTCGACGCTAAGGACAGCGGTGTGTTTGTGTTACCAAAGTCGGATCGTAGCCATGTCGTTCTGTGAGCCAAGGAGTTGCTGCTTGCTGTTGTCTTCCTAAGACCGCTTGGCCTCCGACTTGACACAATATGAATCTATTTTATTAAACAGCTACGTGGCTGCCGGAGGACGTTGGGGACTCGACGCTAAGGACAGCGGTGTGTTTGTGTTACCACCTCGTGAAAAAGCGGATGCCAACTTAGATGTGTACCGAGGTACTGCTGATGCCATTTCACAGAACATCGACTTTATCGATGCTTATGAACCAGAATATGTGCTTATCTTATCCGGCGACCACATTTACAAGATGGACTACGCAGATATGCTTTCTGAGCACATCGAGAATAATGCGGATGCAACCATCGCAGTTATTGAAGTTCCTATGAAGGAGGCGAGCCGCTTTGGTATCATGAATACGAACGAAACCGGGCGCATCGTAGAATTTGAAGAAAAACCACCGATACCAAAAAGCAATCTCGCTTCAATGGGTATCTACATATTTACATGGAAGCTTCTTCGCCAGATGCTTGTAGAAGATATGGCAAAAGAAGATTCAAACCATGACTTTGGTAAAGATATCATTCCTACTTTATTAAATAATGGTGGAAATTTATTTGCCTATAAGTTTAAAGGATACTGGAAAGACGTTGGAACAATTGATTCTCTCTGGGAAGCAAATATGGACCTTTTAGACGGCAACAACGAACTGGATCTCGGTGACTCCAGCTGGAAGATTTACACAGAGGATGTTACGACGTTGCCACAATATATCGGAGCCAATGCGGATATCAAACGTGCTTATATCACACAAGGCTGTGTGATCAACGGTGAGGTGAAGAATTCTGTATTATTTACAGGTGCCAAAGTTGGTGGCGGAGCCAAAGTGTTGGACACTGTATTAATGCCGAATTCTGTTGTAGAGGAAGGTGCTGTTGTTAACCGTGCCTTGATTGCTGATGGAGTAAGAATCGGAAAAGGCGCTGTTGTAGGAAGTGCCGACAGTGAAAATATTTTATTAGTTGCATCTGATATAAAGGGGGTAGAATAAGATGGCAAAAGCATTTGGAATTGTTAATACATCCGGAAACCATATCTGGGTAGAAGGAATGCAGGACTACCGCCCAATCGGTGCTTTTTCCTTTTTGGGAAGATATCGTATCACTGACTTCCCTATTTCTAACATGAGTAACAGTGATATTGACCGTATTCAGGTGTTTGCGGGAGCGAACCCACGCTCACTGATTGAGCATGTAGGAAGCGGGCGCCACTACAACATCAACTCTAAGCGAGGTAAACTCCAGATTCTCTTTGCCGAGAGTCAATCTAAAAATGATATCTACAATACAGATATTGCTGCTTTCTGGGCAAACCTGGACAACATTCAAAAAATGAAAGAAGAATATGTTGTCATTGCACCAAACCATATGATTTATGTGATGAATTTCAGAAAGTTACTGAAAGAGCATGTGAAATCAGGCGCTGACATTACTCTTCTGTATCACTCAGTCGACACTGCAAACACAGATTATCTCAATTGCAGTTACTTGACTCTAAACCGTCAAAGCGGCGTGTTATCTGTAGCTACCAACAGAGGTACAGATGCAAACAGAGATATTTTCATGGATACTTATGTAATGAAAAAAGACTTGTTTATTGAATTAATCAAAAAAGCAAGAGCACTCTCTTCTATGTACACACTCGCACAGATTGTAAATATCGAGTGTGAAGAACTTGATATTCGAGGATACAAGCACGAAGGTTACTTCGCAGCAATCACAAACTTCAAGAGCTACTATGATGCCAATATGAAGATGATTGATTATGAAGCAACAAAAGAACTGTTCCTTCCGGAATGGCCAATCTACACACGTACGAACGACTCTTGTCCGACACAATACTGTGAGACTGCCAATGTAAAAGGTTCCGTAGTTTCAAACGGTTGCATTATTGAAGGGACTGTAGAGAATTCCATTATTGGTCGTGGTTGCGTGATCAAAAAAGGAACAGTAATTAAGAACTCAATTATCCTTCCAAGCTCACAAGTAGACGAGAACATTCACGTTGAAAACTATGTGGTCGGAAAACACTCCAGTGTGATTCACTGTGAGGAATTGATTGCGGATGCGGATACACCTGGATATGTAAGACGAGGAGATACTTTATAATATAGGAAAAGATTCAAAACGGGCTCAGGAGAAATCCTGAGCCCGAATCTTTTTCTTACACACCTATTCTTCCGCTTTCTCATCCCAATAGGTGCAGTCATCTCTTCCTATCACTTTTGATGTAAACGGTGTTCCATCATTCTTTTTATAATGCTTCGTTGCACGGAACACGTACTTTGCACCCACATACACGATTGGTACGTTAAAGTACACAATCAAAATATTCCCCAAATCCGAGAACGCCCATAGATTGCCAAGCTCCAGACCTGCGATATTACAGAGAATACCAAATGCCGCTACGAAGAGGCAAATCCAACGAACAATATTAATGCACGCCTTTGATGTGCTGATGCGGTTTGCAACAATCTCCGAGAAGCTAATCATACCAAGCAGACACGTGTAAGCAAACAGACAGAAGCAAAGACTTACCAATACTGACATCACTGCATTAAGCGCAGTTCCCGGAGTCAACGCCGCAACCGATTCGGTAAACATTGGAAGCTTATCAAGCGCCATCCATGCTTCACCGCCGGTTCCAAGCCAACAGTGCGCCATAACTACTACAAATCCGGTAAGCGTACAGATTACAATTGTATCTAAGAATACACCTAACGATGACACCACACCCTGCTCACAAGGATGGTCTGCATCTGCTGCCGCCGCCGGCATGGTAATCGTACCCTGTCCTGCTTCATTTGACATAAGGCCACGCTTCACACCCTGTGCCAGAACAGTTCCAAACGCGCCACCAAACAATGCCTCCGGAGTAAATGCTCCTGCAAACACAGATTTAAAGAAAAATGGAATCTGCGTGAAATTAATCAGTATCAAAGAAACAACCGTAAGTACATATACCACTGCCATCACTGGAACTATCTTATCTGTCCATTTCGTCACCTTTTTAATACCGCCAAATGCAATGACTGCAGTAGCAACAATCACAATTGCACCCACTATGTAGTAAAAGACTACATCGGATTCCATAACATTTCCTGTCACAGTCTCTGCAATTCTTCCAATAGAAGAAACTACATTAAATCCCTGTGCAGGAAGACAACAAAGAGCATATAAAATATATAATACCGATAAGAATACACCTATCCAAACTTTATTTCCTAATAATTTGCGTCCATAGAACGGAAGTCCACCGACAAACTCATCATCCTTTTTCTCCTTGAAAATCTGTGCCAAAGTTCCTTCCATATAAGCTGTTGCCATTCCAAAGAACGCTGACACCCACATCCAAAAGAGAGCTCCCGGACCACCAACTGCAATCGCACCGGTTACACCGATGATATTTCCCGGTCCGACACGCATCGCCGTACTTAAGAAAAATGAAGCAAGTGGCGAAATACCGGTCTTCGCATTACGCTTTTCAACCAGTGTCTTCACACCTTTTTTGAAATGTGTTACCTGAACGAATCCTAATTTAAAACTGAAGAAAAGTCCGGACCCAATCAGTACAATAATCGCCAGCGACAGATTTCCAAGAAGCGGTATCTTCGCATACCACTCAAAATTGGTCGGAAAATCCCACAAAAAATCTGACACAGGAGTTACGAAACTGAAAATATTGTTGATTGCCTCAAAAATTGCTTTCATAGTGCATTCCTCATTTCCATAATATATTTCATTATAACATTCATATGAAACGTTTACAATTGGAAGAATGCAGGAATAATATTTTTATAAATAAGGAGGGCATCCTCATGAATAAGAAACGTATCAAAACCATTTTCATAGACCTGATTGCAGACATCATTGGAACTCTTTGCGTCGCCATTGGTGTCTATAACTTTGCGGCCGCATCTGGATTTCCGGTCACCGGTGTGTCTGGAATTGCACTTGTCTTTTATTATTATTGGCATCTACCAATTGGTTTTGTAACCATGATGCTTAATATTCCCATTATTTTGATATGCGGACGAATTCTTGGCATTAAATTTATGTTGCGTTCATTTAAAACAATGCTGATATCCATGTTCTTTATGGATAGCGTGGCACCACTGTTGCCGGTGTATCAAGGGGAACTGATTCTATCTTGCATTTGTATGGGCATTTTCTCTGGAATCGGCTATGCACTCATATATATGCGCAACTCATCCACAGGAGGTAGCGACTTCATCACGATGACAATTCGTGCTAAAAAGCCACACCTGTCCCTCGGAAGAATTATTATAATATTGGATTGCTCCATCCTGCTCATCTGCGGATTCCTGATGGGCGGAAATATAGACAAGATTATTTACGGACTCATCGCAACATCCATTGTTTCTGTTGTGGTTGACAAAGTGATGTATGGACTTGATGCCGGAAAGGTATCGATGATTGTGACAGATCATGGGAAAGAGATTACTGATAAAATATATGAACTAACCGGACGCGGTGCAACGCTACTCAGAGGTTCCGGAAGTTATTCGCAGAATGACAAACAGGTTGTAATGTGTGCCTGTAGCTACAAGCAGATGCACGTAGTACAGCGGGCGGTAAAGGAAGTGGATGAAAAGGCTTTTATGGTGATTATGGAAGCAAATGAAGTGAGAGGAAAAGGCTTTAAGCCACATTAAACTCAGCTACAAAAATGGCGGGATTCCTAAGAATCCCGCCCCGAAATTACATAACTATCTCTGCACTCTTGCTCCTGCTCCGCCCATAATAGCTTCTACTTCTTTCTTGCTAGCCATGGTTGTATCACCAGGAGTTGTCATAGCGAGTGCTCCGTGAGCCGCACCGTAGTTTACAGCTACTTCTGCATCGCCTGTTGTCATAAGACCATAGATAAGTCCTGATGCGAAGGAATCTCCTCCACCTACACGGTCCATGATTTCAAGTCCCTTGTAATCTTTTGCTTTGTAGATTTCTCCACCCGCCCAGCAAAGTGCTGACCAGTCATTTACAGTAGCTGTCTTTACTTCACGAAGTGTTGTTCCTACTGCTTTAAAATTCGGATATGTCTTTACTGCTTCGTTAATCATCTTCTTATAACCTTCGATATTTAACTCTTTTAAGTTTTCATCGTTACCCTCGATTTCGAATCCAAGACATGCTGTAAAGTCTTCTTCGTTACCAATCATAACGTCAACGTATTTTGCGATTTCTTTGTTTACTTCCTGAGCTTTAGCATGTCCGCCGATTGCACTCCACATAGATGGACGGTAGTTCAAATCGTAAGATACGATTGTTCCATATTTCTTTGCTGTCTTGATTGCTGCAAGTACGGTTTCACAAGATTGCTCAGATAACGCTGCATAGATACCACCTGTGTGCAACCAGCGTACTCCCAGTTCACCAAAAATGTACTCGAAATCAAAATCTTCTGGTGTTGCTTTTGAGATTGCTGTGTTTGCACGGTCAGAACATCCTACTGCACCGCGGATACCGAATCCTCTTTCTGTAAAGTTAAGACCATTACGGCAGGTTCTTCCGATACCGTCTGTCTTCATCCATTTAATAAGTGATGTGTCGACTCCACCTTGAAGGATAAAGTCTTCCATTAACATTCCAACTTCGTTATCAGCAAATGCTGTGATAACAGCTGTCTTAAGTCCAAAGCATCTTCTAAGTCCACGAACTACGTTATATTCTCCGCCACCTTCCCAAGCGCGGAATTGTCTTGCTGTGCGAATACGTCCTTCGCCCGGATCAAGACGAAGCATTACTTCTCCCAATGATACTGCATCGAATTTGCATTCATTTGCTGGTCTTAAATTTAAATTCATAGTTAATTCTCCTTAACCTCTAATATTTTTTACAAGTGCCACTGCCTCTGCAGTCATCTCTTTAATCTTATCAAACTCGCCTGCTACCACTAAATCACCTTTTACCATCCAGCTTCCACCACATGCTACGATTTTCTTGAATCCAAGATAATCTGCAAGGTTCTTCGCACTGATTCCGCCTGTTGGCATAAATCTGACGCTTGTGTATGGAGCTGCCAAAGCTTTTATGGTAGCAACTCCACCGAACTGCTCAGCAGGGAAGAATTTCACTACATCAAGACCGCGTTTTACGGCCTGTGCCACTTCTGAAGGAGTAATACATCCCGGTAACACTACGATTCCTTTTGAAATACAGTAATCTACAATTTCCGGGTCAAATCCAGGGCTAACAATAAACTTGGCGCCTGCTGCTACTGCACGGTCAACCTGTTCAATTGTAAGAACAGTTCCTGCTCCGATTACCATTTCCGGAAATTCCGTTGCCATAATACGAATTGATTCTTCTGCTGCTTCTGTACGAAATGTTACTTCTGCACATGGAAGTCCACCCTCGCAAAGTGCTTTTGCAAGTGGAGCAGCGTCTTTTGCATCATTTAATACAACTACCGGCACAACACCGAAGCCTTCTATTTTCTTTAACATTTCACTCATCTTATTTTCCTCCTATAAGTCAAAACCAAAGTAACGTACTGCGTTATTGTAAGAGATACCTTTAATAATCTTCTCTAACACCTTGTAGTCTTCTGGATATTCACCGTTCTCTACCCATCCACCAATTAACTCACACATAATCCTACGGAAGTATTCATGTCTTGTGTATGATAAGAAGCTTCTGGAGTCCGTGAGCATACCAATAAAGTTGCCGAGTAATCCAAGGTTCGCGAGGGATACCATCTGCTCAATCATTCCCGTCTTATTGTCATTGAACCACCATCCGCTACCTTGCTGAATCTTACCAACTGCAGTAGAATCTTGGAAACAACCAATAATCGTTCCAATTGCCGCGTTGTCTGTTGGATTCAAACTATAAATGATTGTCTTAGGAAGCTCGTCTGTCTCTGCCAACGCATTCAAGAAATCTGCTAATTCAGACGATGGTGCATAATTATTAATACAGTCAATACCTGCGTCTGGACCTAATTTGCGAAAAATACTTTGATTGTTATCACGCTTCACGCCATAATGAATCTGCATCGCCCAGCCTTTTTTGTTGTATGCTCTGCCCATTGCAATCATAAACGCTGTTTTGAATTTTAATTCTTCTTCTCTGCTCACCATTGTACCTGAGAGTCTCTTGGCAAAAATAGCTTCTACTTCTTCCTCTGTTGCAGGAACATGATATACATACTCTAATCCATGGTCAGAAATGCGACATCCGATTTTTTCAAACCAATCCATTCTCTTTTGAAGTGCATCAAGCATTGTTTTATAGTCGGTAATCTTAACGCCACTCACTTCGCTTAACTGTTTGATATAGTCCGAAAAATCCGTCTTTTGAATATTCATGGCTCTATCCGGTCTCCATGTCGGAAGCACCTGTACATCAAAACTGTCATCTTCTTTAATCTTTTTATGCCATTCCAACGAATCGGCCGGGTCGTCTGTTGTGCAGAGCAAGGTTACATTGGACTGCCTGATAATATTTCTTGCAGTCATGCCGTCATCAGCAAGCTTTGCATTGCAGAGATTCCAAACCTCTTCTGCTGTCTCACCATTTAAGGTTCCATCGTATCCGAAGTATGTTTTTAATTCCAAGTGGCTCCAGTGATAGAGTGGATTACCGATTGCCATCTCCAGCGTCTCTGCCCATTTCTGGAACTTTTCACGGTCTGTTGCATTTCCTGTGATGTATCTTTCTTCTACACCATTCGAGCGCATTTGACGCCATTTATAGTGGTCTCCGCCAAGCCAAACCTGTGTGATATTCTCAAATTTTCTATCCTCATAGATTTCCTGTGGATTGATGTGGCAGTGGTAGTCAAGTACCGGCATTACCACTGCGTACTCATGATATAATTTCTTTGCTGTCTCAGTTGACAGCAAGAAATCTTTGTCCATAAATGCCTTCATTGCATTGCACCTCATATTCTTAGTTTTATACATATTTTTGAAGTGTTGCTCTCACTGCTCCAGGTCCTGCAATCATCTCTGCAAGATATCCTGCAACTTTCTCTGCCATTCCAACTTCGTAAAGGTTCACTCCCCAAATCATAGCGTCTTCGAGAAGTGGTTTCACAGCCGCTTCTACGTCAACCTTTTTGCCAAGTTCAAGTCCTGCTACATAAGGACATACTGACTCAAGAAGTGGGTCCGGGCTGAGTTCGAATTTCTCTCCGTTATCATTCACACCCATAAGGTATCTGAGCCATCCCGCAAAAACAACCGGAATCAACTTAAGGTCAGCCACATCCAATTTGTCATCTGCAGCGTAAGCTTTAATCGTCTCACCAAAACGGATTGCGAGCTTCTGAGAAGTATCAGTTGCAATACGCTGTGGTGTGTCCGGCATGAATGGATTCGGAATACGTACATTAAGCACTGTATCGATGAATGCTTTTGGATCAAGTATGCCCGGATTTACTACTACCGGAAGTCCTTCTACGTAACCAACCGTCTCCACCAATTTCTTAAGCTCTACATCTTTCATTTCTTCGGAAATCTTCTCGTATCCAAGGATACATCCAAAGATTGCAAGACAAGTGTGAAGTGGATTGAGGCAAGTACATACCTTCATCTTTTCTACTTTATCTACTGTCTCACGCTCTGTGAACATGATTCCGCCTTTTGTGAGCACTTCTGGTTTTCCATTCGGGAATGCGTCTTCGATTACAAGGTATTCTGTCTCCTCTGCATTCACAAATGGAGCAACCCATGTATTCTTAGAAGTAACAACCGGCTCTAATTCTTCAATTCCGTCTGCCTCAAGAATCTTTTCTACAGAAGCATCCGGTCTTGGTGTGATTTTATCAATCATGGTCCAAGGAAATGTCACTTTACTCTTATCATTTACATAAGCAAGGAAACCTGCGTCCACTACGCCGTTCTTTACCCAAGCCTCTGCAAATGCGTTCACTGCTGCATATAATTTATCACCATTGTGTGAACAGTTGTCCATACTTACCATAGCGATTGGTTTTTGTCCTGCTTCGTATCTTGCGTAAACAAGTGCAGAAACTTTACCCATATAGCTCATGGCATTCTCAGGACCGTTTGCCAAATCCTCCGGAACTCCCGGAAGGTAATCACCACGTCCGTTTACAAGACTGTAACCTTTTTCTGTGATAGTAAAGGATGCCATCTGAAGAGAATCCTTTGCAAAGATTTCTTTGAGGCGTGTCCAGTCTACTGCATTTTCTGAGTTAACCGTTAATGATTCGACTACAGAACCAATCACTGTCTTTTCTACTGTACCGTCTGCCTTGAGTGTTACAAGAAGGTTGTAATCATCGTGCGGATGATTCATTTTCTCAACAATTTCATAGTCGTATCCTTCTGCTACAACAAGACCTCTGTCTAAGAGACCTTTGTTAAGGAGAGTCTGTACTACATTTGCCTGGAATGCGCGAAAAATGTTACCAGGTCCAAAGTGAATCCAGAACGGGTTCTCCTTTGTTGCAGCAGTTACAGCTGCTCTATCAAATTTTGGAAGGTCATAACCTTTTTCTTCCCACTGTTTTCTATCTGCTAAACCTTGTGCATTTAATTTCATTATCTGTTTGCCCCCTTCTCGATTGCTTCCCAAAGTCCTTGAAGGTATGTTGCACCAAGCGCTCTATCGTATAATCCGTAACCAGGCATTGCAACTTCGCCCCAGATGCTGCGTCCGTGGTCTGGTCTGATTGGTCCGTCGAATCCGATGTCATAAAGTGCTTTCATAATTTCGTACATATCGAAAGTACCCTCCCAAGAAATGTGTGGTGCTTCCTGGAAGTTTGTAGGTGTGATGAACTTGAGGTTACGAACATGTGCAAAGTGAATTCTTCCCTTCAATGAACGGATCATATCTGGAAGGTCATTCTCTAAGTTTGTTCCGTAAGAACCTGAACAGAAAGTAACACCGTTGTGTGGGTTATCTACCATCTTCATCATACGAAGGATGTTTTCCTTATTGATGATAATACGCGGAAGTCCAAATACGCTCCAAGCCGGATCGTCCGGATGAATTGCCATGTTGATATCGTATTTATCACATGTAGGCATGATTCTTTCGAGGAAATATTTGAGGTTTTCAAATAATTTGTCATCATCAATGTCTTTATACATTTCGAAAAGTTCTTTTACTCGAGCCATTCTCTCCGGTTCCCAACCCGGCATAACGGTTCCGTTCATATCACCTGCGATAGATTCGAACATTTTCTCAGGGTCAAGAGCATCTACTGCTTCCTGTGTGTAAGCAAGTGCTGTAGAGCCATCTTCGAGTTCACGAGCAAGCTCTGTTCTTGTCCAGTCAAATACTGGCATGAAGTTATAGCATACCATGTGGATATCTTCTTCACCTAAGTTTTCCAAACATTTGATATAGTTGTCAATGTACATATCTCTGTCTGGAGCACCTGTCTTGATTGCATCGTGTACATTCACGCTCTCGATACCTGCAACGTGAAGTCCTGCTACCTCTACCTCTTCCTTCATTGCACGAATTGCTTCGCGTGTCCACACCTCACCCGGTTGTGTGTCATAGAGAGTTGTGATAACACCTCTCACACCCGGGATCTGACGAATCTGCTTTAAAGTAACAGTGTCGTGTTTTGATCCATACCATCTTAATGTCATTTCCATAAGTCTTTTACCTACCTTTTCTTGTTTTTTCATTCTCGCTCATATCTTCTGTTCCTTAATGATTTCATTATAAAAAAACACTGTCCAAAAATCAATTGAACTACTTGTTGTATACATTGCAAAAATTGCGATTTCATGTTATGATTTTCTCATAAAACATAGTTACGCACCGGAGGTTTTTATGAGACAACGATTACAAACAGCCTTTCAGCCGAGACAATATATGCTGTCTAAGGATTTTGAAATCTACTACTATGAAGATCGTACACTTACGAAAGTAGATATGCACAGTCACAATTATTATGAGTTTTACTTCTTTTTGGAAGGAGATGTGCAGATTCAGGTGGGGGATAAACTTTTCCCGGTTCGTCACGGGGACATTATGCTAATTCCGCCACACCACGCACATCACACCATGATTCGAAGCCAAGAAACTCCCTACCGAAGATTCGTGTTCTGGATCAGCCAGGAATATTGCAACCATCTACTTCAATCTTCCCCAGATTATGCCTATATTATGCAATATGTGGCAACAGAAAAATGCTACATTTTCCACACCGACCAAGTTGCATTCAATGCAATCCAGTCCAAAATTCTACGCCTCTTAGAAGAACTTCGCTCGGAAAAATTTGGGCGCGAAGCTCAAATATCCATTTGTGTGAATGATTTGGTTCTGAGTGTCAATCGACTCGCCCACGAACTGAACACGCCAAAAAAGAAAAACTCTGAACATATGCTCTATCGCCAGTTGGAGGAGTATATCGAGGAGCATTTGGAAGAAGATTTGTCACTCGAAAAACTTGCCGAAGTCTTTTACGCAAGCAAGTACCACATTGCCCACGTGTTTAAGGACAATATTGGTCTCTCCATCCATCAATACATTACAAAAAAACGTCTGAAACTCTGCCAGGAAGCCATTTCCGGCGGAATGAGTATTACTGATTCCTATCAGCGTTTTGGCTTTGGTGATTACTCCAGCTTCTTCCGTGCATTTAAAAAAGAGTACGGAATTTCACCAAAAGATTATCGCGATATGCAGATCGACCTCAGCTACGAAAATGCTTATACTGATTAACAGAAAATCGTTTGCTAAAAAATGCTACTATAATAGCCATCCTATTATAGTAGCATTTTCCCTTTACGATTTCTCAATCATCTTCTTATAAAAATCCACACCCATTGGCAGTGCGCCCTGACAAATATTTTCATTCAAACCATGAATACTCTCATACTGCTGTCCATTGATATACAGCGGTGCGAATCTCAAGCAGTTATCACTGAGATCACGGTAGAACTTCGCATCGGTTCCGCCTGTCATCACATACGGGCAGATACCGACTCCCGGATACACTTCTGCTGCCACCTCTTCTACCATATGGAATGGCTTACTGTTAAAGTCAACCACCGGACAAGCGTTGTCAGAATAGATAATCTCAGTCTCTATATCATATTTCTTCGCAACCTCAGCGATGAGCGCCACACTCTCCTCTGTATCCTGATGCGGAACAAAACGCATATTACCCGTTACGAATGCTTCCTGAGGAAGCACATTGAGGCCATCGGAACCTTTTGCTGTGGTAAAGGCAAGTGTTGTATGAAGCATTGCTCCTGCCACTGCACTTATGGAAGGAAGCAATTTCTTCAAAAGTCCCTTAAACATCCACATATTGGCAAAAATTATCTTCATCCCGAAGTTCATATTCGGAGCCATACGACTGAACATCTCTTCCACTGTCGGATTAAATTGACTGGTAAATGGACTCTTCTTTTCCACTTCTGTCATAAACTTTCCGAGTCTTACAAGCGGCGTGTTCTTGGTCGGAGCACTCGCGTGTCCGCCTTTCCCTTTTGCAATAAATTTCACATCACCGTAACCTTTTTCTAGAATGCCAACCATGCCGTAAGTACCCTTTACGCCACCAACCGGCTCCTCGATAATCATGCCACCCTCGTCCATAAGGTAGGCAAACTTCACACCCTGATCTTTCAAGTACTGAACCGTAAGAGGTGCGCCTTCGCCACTCCACTCTTCTGTACAACTGCTGGCAACATACACATCACATTCCGGCTTGAATCCGTCCGCAATCATCTCTTCCACTGCAGTCAACATACAGAAGAGACTTGCCTTTGTATCGACCGTACCTCGTCCCCAAACGCAGCCATTCTCATCAATATCTCCGGAAAACGCCCCATGCCCCCATGTTCCGTTTGCTTCTACAACGTCGTGATGACTCATAAAAAGAATCGGCTCGCTGTTCCCTTTGCCACTCCACTTAAAAAGCAGACTTCCATTAAATACCTGCTTCTCGCATGTCTTATGCACATTTGGAAATATTTCTTCTAAAATTCCATGAAATTCTAAAAATTTCGTTCTATCCTCGTCAAATCTGCTGGAAATGGTTTCTTTCTGAACCAATTTAGAAAGCTGCTTCCCGTATTTTTCTGCACGTGGGCTTTCGTCTAATTGCACCTTGGCTGTCATAGCAGCTGTCGGTTTTAATATAGCTGCGCGGAGAAGTACAATTGACACAAGCAAGGCGATAACCACGAATATGATGAACAATATTTTCATTTACATCTACCTTCTCTCTTCCGTTTTCATCGGCACTGGTAACTGTGCCACTACAATGGCTGCAAACATAAGTACACAACCCCATATTTCTCGCGAACTCATTCCCTGTCCAAGTATGATCCAGCCTGCAAGCACAGCAACTACTGACTCCAGACACATAATAAGTGATGCTACTGTCGGATTCACATTCTTCTGCGCTACAACCTGAAGCGTATAGGCAACACCGCTTGACAATACACCGGCATACAAAATCGACCACTTGGCATCCAACATGCTTCCTACTGTAGGATTTTCAAAAAACAGCATCGGAATTCCCGATAGAATGCCACATGTAAAAAATTGAATGCAGGAGATGACAACACCATCACCCTTTGGTGAAAAATAGTCAATCACCAAGATATGAACTGAAAAAAGCACTGCACACAGTAGTACAAGCAAGTCTCCGAATGCCAGAACAAATGCTCCTGCCGGCATACATAATAGATACAGTCCGACCACCGACACCGCCACGCATCCCCAGATTAACAACGATACTCGTTTCTTCATAAAAATACCGAAAATCGGCACCAACACGACATAAAGTGCCGTGATAAATCCGGCTTTCCCTACCGTTGTATACTGCATCCCAACCTGCTGGGAATTACTTGCCACGCAGAGCGCGATACCACAGCAGATACCGCCAATCCACTCCACCTTGGTAGCAAATCCTTTTTTCCATTTACCCAGTAGTAAAATACACGGGAGCAATACTATGCCCCCGATAATACTCCGTGAAAATGTAAATGTAAATGGACCCACATGTTCCATTCCGACACTCTGGGCAACAAATGCGCTTCCCCAGATCGTCGCCGTCAATAAAAGTAGCAGGGAATTTCCCAGTTGCTTCTTGTTCATCTCATTTTCCCTCTATTCTTTACGTTCTAATACTCTGTCGCAGAGTTCCCACACATCCTTGCGATGTGTAACTAGGAACACCGTGTAATCTGACATTTCTTTGAGTGCAGATATCATTCTACGCTCTGTATCCGCATCTAGTGCGGACGTTGCTTCATCTAAAAGCAAAATTGGACAACCGCTGTAGACGGCTCTCGCAACTGCAATTCTCTGCATCTGACCTTCGGAAAGCCCGTCACCGCGCTCTCCAAGTACGGTATCATATCCGTTCGGAAGCTCTGTGATAAATTCATGGGCGCATGCCACCTTACATGCCTCTTCAACCTTCGCTCTATCAATCGTATCAGATTTCTCTGCAAATCCTACCACTTTCCAGATCGGACCGCTCATCAGATAGTTTCCTTGCGGAACGTAAGCAAACATGCCCTTCGGTAGTTCCTGCAAACCGATTGTTTTATCTTGAAGCTTGACTTGAATTTTACCTTCATTCGGCTGGTATACGGAGAGAAGTAATTTCATAATCGTACTCTTTCCGATACCGCTACTTCCGATTAACGCCGCAAATTCACCCTTCTTCACACAGAAAGACTCCTCCTTAAGGACCGGTCTGTCATAATCATAAGCAAAAGAAACATTCTCAAAAGAAATACTTTCTAATTTTTCATATACTTCTTCTCTCGTTTCTCTTGTACCCTGCTCCTCATCTGCTACGGCCTTTTCCGTAATCTCCATCAGACGCTCTGCACTTGCAAGCATCGAGGCGTATTTTGGAAATGTACTTCCCATATTTGCAAAAGGTGTCTGAATCTGTCCGATGAGCTGAAGCACCGCTGTCAGCGTACCGTACGTGATTCTTCCTTCTAATATACCGATTCCACACCATGTGAATCCAAACAGATATCCACACTGCATAAGAAAACGAAGACCGCTGCCGAACAGATTATAAACATTGCTTCTCTTTCTTCTAACCTGTCTGTGGCTCGTCATCTTATCTTCATTCTCTACTTCTATCTTTTCCTCACAGCCAAATGCATGAATCACTAGAAGGCTCTCCAGTGACTCCTGTAAGAAGCTGCGAACCTCTCCGTCCGCTTCCTGCACATGTTTGTGCAAACGTTTTTGAAACTTTCTCGGAATCACGGATAATGCCGCCACCAGAATACCGCCTACTAAGAATACAACCACAAACCAAGGTTCAATCGCTCGCATAACAAGTAAGATACCCACGATGCGAACCACCATTGAAATGATACTCGGAAGTAAGGTCACTGCACCGTCTGTAACCACTGACACATCCGATGTAATGCGGTTCATCAGTTCGCCGGTGTGATACTCTTTGACATCACCATATTTACTTTTTAAAATTCCATGGAACATCTTTTGGCGCAAACGATTGTCAATCACTGCTTTCGTATCATCCTCTACGAAACGATTCAGCGCACGCATTCCAATCTGCATGAAAATTAGAATTGCGATACTGACTGCTGCCTGATAGAACGCCGTCATCTCTCCGGACACGGCACAGTCAATGGCACGGCGCATAAGCAGTGCGAACACAATTCCACTGATAGCCAGCGCGCTCTGAATCACACATAGGAGCGCAATTAGCCATCGCCTTCCGCCCAAAGCCTGTCCAATCCATTTTAGTGTTTTCATATATACCTCTATTGTGCTTCTAATTCACTAAGCTGAGCCTCCACATTTGCAAGTTCTGTCTCTAATTCAGCTCTTTCCTGCTTGTACTCATCTTCCCTTGCCTGTTCATATTCCGCTAGACGTTCACGATAATGCTGTCTGGCTGTCTCCATATCTGAAACAATCAATTCTATACTTGCCTCATATGTTTGGAAATAACTGAGCATAGAACGAAAAGAACGTTCATCGTATCTCTCATCCTCCAACTCGAATCCTACAAGATATGTAATATTTCCTTTTTGAGCAATTGCTTCCGTCAGGCGAAGCTTCGGCTTTTCACCTATAAGACCTACAGAGCCAAGGTGCCACAATCCCTCTTCTTCATTTAGTTGAATGAGAGAATGTCCCTCTTCTCCGTGATGAACAACAATAGAGAATCCCATCTGTTGTAACTGTGCATCCAGACCTCCTGAGTAAGTTCCTGTTGTAAAGTATACAACCGTACAAGGTTTTAATCCCAACTCACGCACCTGTTTCTGCAGTTGCGGCCACCATTTTCTCACAGGAGTTGTGGCATCCCACTTAATACAGACATTCCATCCTTCGTTTATTAACTGTTGGAACTGTTCTACTGTCATGAGTCCCTCCATACCCGGAAGTTGTGTCATCGATATAGCAAGTGTTCCTGCATATTCAAATTCCTTCATAATCGGATAACAAATGTTATAAACATCTGCCTCTAAGCCTGTAAAAATAACCTGTGTAGTTCCCTTGGGCAATTTGTTTACCTCAAACTCCTTTTCAAGATCCACAAGTTTCTGTTCTATTTCATGCTTCTTCACCAACAACGGACGTCTCACATCATCTATGTTCTCTTGTTTTTGCAACAGTTTCTGTTCCTCTCTGTTCTCATTCCAAAGAAAGACTCCCAATCCTACTATTAGAAGTACTGTCACAACAATCACTATCTTTTTAATCATCTTTCTTTCCTCTTCTTATCTTGTGCCACGCCATTGCAGCTATCCTTCTCATCCGACCATATATTTTCCGAATCGGATACAGGCCGCACCATACACGGACATAGAGCTTATACCCCAAACCATCCATGTTAATCTGTTTTGGTCCTCTGTAAAATCCGGTCATCACACCCAATATCTGTTCATCTGTAATTCCATACTCTTTTTGAATGCAGTTATCTCCGCAAATGACATAAGAGTCCGGAAGCACATCTATAATACGGTGCAAGATGTAATCGGAGCCTCTCTTATATAAAGGCACATCATATTTTTTGAGACGACCCTCATATGGCATCACAACAATTGTATCCATGCGGTTTCTGAGCATAGGAAGCATACTAACACCCACTGTTGTACTCACAAACAACCCCTCGTCCGCGAGGACATCTTCTATCTGTCGTTTATCACTCATTTACCAAAAATCCCATTTCTTCCATTTGTTTTAAAAATGTTTGTGTATCCTGCAATGCCTTTTCAAAATCCACATCAAATTGCTCCTGCAGACGTTCCGCAATCGCATGCTCCGACAATCCCTCCTGCAAAGCAAGCCAGATTACTTTCCCAGTAGCATTTAACTTAATCATCCCATGAAAGTCCTTGCTCGCCTCGCCAGTAGCAATCACCATAATCTGTCCGGCCACTTCACGAAGTACAAAGCCATTTTTTATTCTCATATCTATTCCTCCTCAAAAAATGGACAGTGCACATGCACTATCCATTTTGCTTTACATCATTAGATAAATGGTCCGAATTCAGGTTCGGAACTTGTAGTGCCACCATTACCACTATCACCATTGCCTCCATCATCAGGATGCTCTGTCAAACCACCATTACCAGAATCCGAGCCGCTTCCACTTTGTCCGTTACCGGTTTGTCCGTTATTGCCGGTCTGTGTCTTATCTCCACTGCCCTGCTTATTACCTGCATCGTTCTTCTTTTCATCTTCTGGTTGAAATTCACTAAAACTAGTGCTACCGCCTTCCACATCATCTTCATTTTCTTCTACCTGAAGACCTACATGCTCTTCTAGTTCATCATTCGCTTTTTCCTCAGTCTTACTATTAGATATGGCAATACCTATATTTATCGCAATTACTAATACTAAAAGGGCGCCTATTGCAATCAAATTCTTTGTACCCACAAAAGCCATCAAACTTCTCAACTTTTTCATAATGGTTTATCCTCCAAAACTGCCGTTATTTGTTACAGTATAACACTTTCCCTTTAAAAAATCTATAGCAAGTCTCTTTTTTCGCAAAAAAAGGTTGCCTCCTTCTTATCTAATACTCTATAATCATGATAGAACATATTTGAGAGGTGTTTTATATGGCTTTCACAGCAAAATTTGCAGAGAAAATCTTTCATATAGAGCATGTGCATCCAGAATTAGAAGTTTTTTGTAAGGACTATCTGACGGAAGATGTCGCAGCTGATTTTGAAATTCAACTTACGGAACAGGACATTCTATACGAAGAGGAATATGCAACCGAGCAAAGTTTTTCCGCACCATACTTGGAGACATTGGCGTTGCTTCGTAAGATTTCCGACGTTCTTCCGACTCAAAACCGTTTTCTCATGCACGGTGCATCGATTTGCTATGAAGGAAAGGCTTTCCTATTTACAGCTCCAAGCGGAACCGGCAAGTCTACCCATATCCGTCTTTGGAAAAAATATATTGGCGAAAAAGTAATGATTGTAAATGGTGATAAGCCCTTTATCTCGGTAGATAAAAATCCAAACGGACACATAGAACCAATGATTTACGGAACACCATGGGCTGGCAAGGAGTGCTGGCAACGCAACTGTAGCGAACAACTAAGTGGCATCTGTTTCGTGAAGCGAGGATCGACTAATTCTATCCGCAAAATGGAACCCGAAGAATATGTGATGATGCTATTTAACCAGATATACATACCAGCGAACCAAACCGCTGTTGAACTAACATTAGAGCTTGTCGATACTCTGCTAAAACACGTTCCTCTATATCTCCTGACCTGTGATATGTCAGAGGATGCCGTACGTTGCAGCTTCGAAGCATTGACTGGATTACCTTACCCCAACTAAAAAGGCTCTGCCGCTTTCGCGGTAGAGCCTTAACTTACGGAATAATTATCCACGTTTTTTCTGATATACGACTACTCCTGATCCTAATACGATAAGAGCCATTGCTGAGTAAAGCATCCAAGCTGATGATACACCTTCTGTTGAAGGAGATTTTCCTGCTGCTCCATCTTCTACAACATCAGCGTAGATAGCGATTGGAGATAAGTCATCGATTTCGAATGTGATTGTCTTCTTGTTGTAATCAACATCCTTATCTGCAACTTTGATTGTTTCCCACAATACTCTGTCTGTGCTGAAGTGAACAACTGTGATGTTCTTCCATGCTGTTGTCATTGCAGTTACTGTCAATGTAACTTTATGCTTATGTCCCTCTTTTTCACACTCATCGTGACTACCTGTTGCTTCTAATTCAAAGAACTTCTGAACAAGTTTTTTACCCTCTAAAACTTTATCTACTTCTGCTGTAATAGATTCTTTCTTGTCCGGATTTTTATTGATTTTTTCAATTGTTGCTTTTGCCGCCTGTGCAATCTGCTTAGCTTCTGCTTTCTTTTCTTGAGGAATATTGTTGTTTGCATCGATAGCTGCCTCTGTCATATCGTCAAACTTCGGTGCATCACTTGGTACATATTCTCCTCTTCCATCTGCTGTTGTACTACCAGCAACTGGTTTTGTTGGACTTTCTGCTGCTGATACACTCATTGCAGATGCAAGTACCATCACTGTCATTAATAATCCCGCTAAAACTCTCTTTTTCATTTCAATTCGTCCCTTTCTTACTCTTGTATAGATAATAATACTGCCTGTACCAGATATCTCTGCGCGTCATTATTGTTGCACGTAGATAAAGTAATTATTTTATCACCGACAGTAACATCCACGCTTGTATTTATATTACTACTCATATCACGTTTTGTCAAAACATTATTTAAATAATTTCGAAAAATATTTTCATCCTCGAAGTTAAAGCTAAGCATCAGGTGCCGATTGTCGTAAATATACGCTGCAAAGATCTTATATTTGAGCACTCTGTCCTTCTGATAGATGTATATTTCTGAGTTGTCTAACAAAAATTGTTTGTCTTTGTATTTGTGCAAGGTCTTGAACATAGAACCGTTTTTCATATTGTGTCCATAGATGACTGTATTGACATCTTCAAAATCCTTACTGTTATAATCCTCTGTATAAATGGACCCTTCCGTCTTCTTCTTGCCGTCTATTGTGTGATTGAGATAGTAACCATTGTCTCCCTCTCTCTGCACAATCGGATAATCCACTCGTGTACCCGGAATGCGAATCCATGCATAGATGTCCGGATACTGTGCCGTCAGGCTGTCAAAATCAATCGGATTCTCCATCTGCTCTACACCGGCTGTCGGAAGCTGGATAATCGGTTCAATGTCCATATCCACTTTTAATTCTTCATAAAGCCTTCCAGCATGTTTCTCTGCCAGATAATTCTTAAGTCCGATTCCTCCGATAGCCATTCCTGCAATCACTAAGATGGAACCAAAGGCTATCAAAATCTTCTTTTTCATGACCATCACCTACACTTCTTCATAAAACATTTGAAGTACAAGTTCATAAAGACTTGTCTCATCAATATGATACTCATCATACAGTTCGCCTTCCACTCCCTCTCCCGGTATGTCAATGACACCGGTCTCCGAGTCAAACTTCGCTTCCAGCAAATCTGCCAGTATATCATTGCCTATGTTGCTAACCATATACGGCTTTAGACTTTCGTACATATCAACAATAAAGTTGGCATCCTGTGTACTTTTTTCTCTCGCACAATCCGAAATGGCCTTCATCAGTTCTTTCTGCCGATTCGTTCGTGCAATTGCACTGTGCGATACATCCGTATCACGATGCCTTATAATCTGTTCTGCATTTTCCTTCGTGACCGTAATCTTCGCACCTTTCACATATTCAGCATTCACGGCTTGCAGCGAATTGTCTGAAAGAACCATCTCCACACTGCCTAAGACATCTACTGCAACTGCAATTCCATCCATATTCAACGAACAGTAACCCTGAATCGGAATATCATAGAGCAAAGCAGATACCGCTTCTTTTACGAGACGACAGCTTCCATCCTTGCCATCTCCGAATGCATACTGCATATTAATGTGTTCCACTGAAGTTCCAAGGTCTGCTCCATCCGGTGCTATCATTCGAACGTTTGTCATTGTATCTCGTGGGATGGAAATGCATTTCACCGTCTTCTTCACTCTGTCATAAGACATAAGAAAAATGGCATCTGCACGTCCTGCTTCCTCGCGCGTCTCATATTCCGTAATCGGTTCTCTCGTATCTACCCCCATGAACACATAATTACTGAGATGCTCATTGTATCGATATTCTTTTCCACCATATACAACAGTATCTTCCCGATTGTTTTCTTGAAAGTCAGACGAGTAAGACTCGTCTTTATCGCGAAGCAGAAAAATCAAAATTACTCCAATAACAAGAATCGCCATGCATACTAAAAATACACTTTGCCTCCGTTTTCTTCTCATAACTTATTATCCTTCTGAACTGTTTCCATAATAGTGAGCATACTGTTTCGCGTTGCGTCTACCATATCTGGTTGTCTGTGAACCTTTTTCGTCGACTCCCACCTTATTCAGCACTGCTCCGAGTAATTTACATCCACTTCTTTCCAACTGTGTTTTGATCTTTTGACATGCACGAAAACTAGTCTCGCCACTTTCAATAACTAACACTGCTCCATCACAATATTGAGCAATAATGGCAGCATCTACAACAATTCCAAGTGGAGGTGTGTCAACAATTACATACTCAAATACCTGTCTTGCTGCTTTTAACAGTTGTCCAAACTGGTCATCTCCCAGAATCTCTGTGGGATTTGGTGCATATGGTCCTGCCAAAATGAGATATAAATTATCAAAATTAGTTTTATACACTACCTGATCTATACGCTCCTCTTGTCCACTGAGATATTGAGAAAGCCCTTGTGTCTCTTCCTTTATATTATACTGACTTTTATACACTGACTTTCGAATATCTGCATCTACTAAAAGAACTTTTTTTCCTGCTTTACCAATTTCCTTCGCAAGGTGAAAGGCAATATCGCTCTTGCCTTCTCCGCCGCGAGAACTGGTCATCAAAATCACCTTATTGCTCTTGCCTGAAAACTGAAGATTTGTTCTCAAAGTTTTAATCGCTTCTTCATAAGAATAATCCCCGGCATTTGCGTCAGTTAATGTAATATTTTTATATGCCATGTCTTACTTCGCCTTTCCTCTTTTTAATATTTGCTTCACACCTATTTTCTCTTTTTTCTGCTTTTTAACCTTATCCGGCACAATTGCCAATGTAGGAATCTCTAAATACTTCTCCACATCCTCTTCTGTCTGCACAGAATCATTCATGAGTTCCAATACAACTACTATAACACATACCAATAATGCTCCTGCCAAAAAGCCAATCATTGTATTTTTAGTAAGGCTAGGACCTGTTTTGGTTCCAGTCACTTCACCTTCTTCAATAACCTTTGGTGGAGCAACTTCCATTTTATCTCCAATAAAAGTAGAAGATACACTTGCCAATTCATCTACTACAGCTTTTGCCTGTTCTGGATTATTCATTGTTACTGCGACAGACAAAATACGTGTGTCTTCAGGATTATTAATTGTTATCTTTTTCTTCAGTTGCTTGTAATTCATATCCAAGTCCAAATTCTCAATTACTTGATCCAACACCGGACGACTGGTGATCAATATCGTATAATCCTTTGTCAACTGACTTCCCAACTGTAAATCCGCCAATGAAGTCAAAGTAGTCTCTTTCGTTAATACCAACATGGTTGACGAAGATGTATACATCGGTTCTATCTTAAAATATGTATATCCTGCCATGCCGAATGCAAACAAAACAGCAACAGCAATAATCAACCAAAGTTTTCTAAACAGTGCGTAGACGAGCCACAACAAATCAATTTCTTCTTCAAATGTCTTGTTTTCCATTTCTTTATCCTTTCTTACACCCCTATGTTGTCCAAAATCCGCTGCAATTCTTCCTCTGCAATTGGCATCCTCCTGCACGTCCGAAGCAAGAACTTCGACCTATTTCTCTGAATTGCATTCATAATATAGTATATCTCATTACCACAGTAGATGTCCATAGTAATTACATGTTTTTCTATTTTTTTGCATGTTTTTCTTTTTTGTTTCAATACATAATGCTTCAATCTCTTGCGGGGAAGTAGTTTTCCTCCACGGAAGATAATGCGAAGTTGCAATCACCGCTCACACTCTGCGCTTCGCCTAAACATCTCCTGTAACCTTTGATTGTCTCTATTCTAACACTAAAAGAGGGTAATCCTCAAGTTTTTTTGTACTTGAAAATACCCTCTGAAATATTTCTATAAATATTGATACAGTTCCCTGCGAAGCTCATCCTCGATTGATATCAGGCGGTTACAAATATCTTTGGCCGGCTTGTCTGCTGCCGGATACTTGTTTAAATATCTCTTGAGAGACTTGATTCCCATATCGCACCCATCCACCATCAAATCTGCAATGGTTTCATCTCTGTAATCCATACCCATTTTCATGTTCGTCTTCATCTTAGACATACCCTTAGCAATAACCGACGGCTCCTTTTCGTCTGCATGGTGTTCATTTAACATTGCATGCAGGTCATTCCCCAATTTCTCATGGTGCTTTTTGGTTTCCTTCAATAATCCGAGCATTTCCTGACACTCTATATTGTCCAAAACATCATCAATGGAACTGACCGCCATTTTACTTCCGGCATCACATTCTTTCAAAAGCTTAATCGTATCATCATTTCCCATAACTAAGTTCAACCTTTCTGTTTTTTCTTAGTATCTGTTGAAATTAGAATAATATGTCAACATTCAGCTTTTTTTCTATCATGCCGTTCTCATACATGAAATCTGCGGTCCTTTGGAAACCGCTCTTATCGCCGCTCGTCACCTTTGTAGAAAAATCATAGTATCTGTACATTTCTTTTACTGCTTGTACATCTATATCCAATGCCTTTGCTGCGAGTGCAAATACCTCGTCCTCATCCTCTCGCATAAACTCTTCGATTTCTTCCTGTGCATCCATCAGACTATCAATAATCTCCGGATATTTTTCATAAAATTCATTCGTAACTGCCACCGCAATAATGGCATCAATGAGTCCTTCCCCGTCTGCAATCAGGTGATAGCCCTGCTGTTTGGCCTGATAAGCGGTAGCTCCCGCCAAAAGTGCTGCGTCGATACTGCCACCCTCCAACGCTGCCTTAGCATCCGGGATTGACATATTGACATAATCCACATCCTCGATGGTCATATCCGCAGCCGCCAGGTACGATACCAAAAGTTCGTGCAAATTCGTCCCTGCAGGTCCTGCAATGGTCTTTCCGCGCAAATCTTCTGCTGACTTTATCGTATCGTCTTTCGCATACAGGCAGAACGCCTTCGGCGAACGACTGTACATATTTAACACCTTAATATCCGCTCCATTTGCAGCGGACAGAATCACAGAAGAAGCACCTACTGCATAGAGCACTTGTACATCACCGGATGCCAACGCCTGCGTCTGGTCCGCGCCGGATGTCAGTTCTGCATACTCCACCTTGATTCCCATATCGTCGAATTCGTCAGCAAAGATACCCTCTGCCCGTTCTACAATAGAAGGAATATTAAGTGGCGCCGTCACATAAGTAAAGGTCAACTTCTTCGGAAGCTTATCGTCCTCCGTTTTCCCACAACCCGCAAGGGCTATCGTAGCCATGCATACTACCATGATCAAACTTACTATTTTCTTTTTCATTTATTTATTCTCCCAAATCATTCTGTATCTTTTTCTTTCGTTCAATATACTGTTCTTCCAGCAAATCGCGTTCACTTCCATCTGCTACAATCGTCAACTCGGATTTTATCCGACCATCCTCAATCATCACAATCTTATCCCCTAGAAGAAGTGCCTCATCAATGCTGTGCGTGACAAAGAGAATGCTCGCCCCTCGTTCCTCCTGCAGACGCTTCAGTTCCCTCTGCATCTGAGTTCGGGTAAAATAATCCAGGGCCGCAAAAGGTTCATCCATCATAATAAAGGATGGCTCATACGCAAAGGCTCTGGCAATTGCCACCCTCTGCCTCATCCCACCGGAAAGTTGACTCGGATAAGCCTTCTCAAAACCACTCAGTCCCACCATATCAATGATATTTTGGATAAATGACCTGTCATCCGCTTTCTTCTCAAGTCCAAACCTGACATTGTCCCACACATTTAACCATGGCATCAGCCTTGACTCCTGAAAAACAAATGCTGTTTTGTGTTCAGTATAAAAGATAATCTCTCCCTCATCCGGCTCTTCCAATCCGCCAACCACCCGCAAGAGTGTTGTTTTTCCGCAACCACTTCTGCCGAGAATCACAGTAATAGTATTCTCTGGAAGCAACAGGTTCATACCTTGTAAAACAGGGAGTCTTTGTCCGTTCACCTCATAGGATTTTTGCACATTGCTAAGTTCAATTCCACCCATGCTCACCGCTTCCTTTCAGTAGTTTCTTAATGGCCATGCCAAACACTCTGTCCGTCAGCACTCCCACAATTCCAATGGTAAGAATACCGACAATAACCTTATCTGTGCGGGACATCTGTTGCGCAAATAAAATCTGATGGCCGAGACCCGTGGACGCAGCCACCATCTCTGCACCAATGATTGCCCGCCAGCTATAACCCATTCCAATGCGCATCCCTACCAAGATGTCTGCCATTGCCGCCGGCAACACGATACGCATGAACTTCTTTGACCGCGTATAGCCGAAAACGTCACCCACTTCTAAAAGACGCTTGTCACAGCCCGTAAACCCTTTGACAATACTGAGATACATCGGAAAGAACGATGCAAGAACAATAATGACAGTCTTGGTCGTCTCGCCAATTCCACACCATAAAATTAAGAGTGGTATCATACTAAGCGGTGGCACATTTCGAAAGAATTCTAATATATGCTCGTAATACGCTGCGCTGTTTGGAAGAAAAATTCGAAAAGCAGCTATCACAAAGGCCAGCAAAAATGCGATGGAAAATCCTCGAAGCACTCGCACGAAGCTAATCGTAATATCTGCAAATAGCTCGCCGGATTCGAGCATCTTCCAGAAAGCTTCTAACACTTTTGCAGGTGACGGAAGCACATAGGAATTAAATAAGCAATACCTTGTCACAAGGGTCCATGCAATCAAAAGTGTGATAACTCCTGTCAGTTGTTTTGCTTTCCTTGATATCGTATGTTTCATAGTCCGTCTCCGTTGTGGCAACCATGTTGACAAAAAAGCATTTCCACAAGCTGAATCTTCTCTAGTTGTTCTTTCGAATTCTGTGTCTGAAAATATTCTCTTATGTCATTTTCTCCTGTGAGGGATAACGTTTTAAATCCCAAGCCGTCGAAAAATCCCGGTGGGATTGGGCTTTCTTGTAATTGTTGCGTTCTCAATGTCTCGTTATCTCTTATCGATTGGTCACTCAGCGTTGTTAGGAATTGATTCCATGGAGCGAAGGTTATATTGGGAAGTCCTAGTGCATTTCCCATATCCGCAAGCACCTTGCACGGTGTTGTGATGATTTTCTCTTCCCCTTGCAAATCTTCTCTTGCGCTGATTTCTCGTGCACAGTGCATAAGAATCGGTTCAATTGTAGGAACGGTGAACTTGGATGTGACACCCATTTCATCAAGCACTTGCTTTGTCTTTGGACAACGTATGTCTATTACCGGGTTATCCGATACACTGACCACAGCACGATATTTCTCTTTGACAACATTCAGCCAATCACCCGCTACTTTGACTTGTTTATACCCATGCTTTTGCAAGAAGTTCGTTAACTTCTTTGGCTCATACATGCTCTCTGTTACCGGATTTATCCATATATATGCCATAGTTTGTCACCTTCTTTTTAAAATTAGTTAGATTAATCTAACTGCGCACGGCAAAGCGTAACATAGAGTGAGGTGTGATGTCAACGGATTAGAGGATGGATAGTTTTGGTAATAAAAATGATGTCACTGTTCATGCAAAACAGCGACATCATTTTATTTCAAATCATATAACAAAAAACAAGATACAAATAAAGTGCATGATACTTGCCAACACTACAAAGATATGAAAAATAGAATGGATATATCTGACCTTCGACCCAATTCCATAAAGGATAGCACCTATGGTATACATAATTCCACCTGCCAGGAGCCATACAAATCCCCAGAAGGTTAAAGCCTTATACACTGGCACGATTGTCACGATAACGCACCAGCCCATTCCAATGTAGCAAATCATGGAAAATACATTATATTTTTTCAAGTCGATTGCGGTAAATGTAATAGCCAATGCCGCAACACCCCACACAACACCAAATATAACCCATGCAATGACAGGCTCAGTCTTTCGCAAAAGAGATAACAAGATAGGTGTGTATGTACCTGCTATCATAAAATAAATGGTGCAGTGATCAAGTACCTGCAAGACTTTCTTTGCCATACATGGCTTTACTCCGTGATATACGCTGGACATCGTAAAAAGCGCGATAACAGATGTGCCGTAAATAGCAGAAGATACGGTGCCCCATATATTATGATGCAATACTGAGACAATCACACACAGCACCAGATAGATGACACCAAGTCCGCCACCCACAATGTGGCTTACCATATTAAAATTTTCTTCTCCGTTTGTATAGTCGGGAAGTAATCTGTCTATTAGTTTTGTTCGTTTCATAAATTATGCCTTTCTATTTTTGTAACAAAGCTACCGTCTCCACATGTGTTGTCATCGGAAACTGATCCACAGCCCTTGCTCTCTTCATCTCATACCCATTCTCACACAGATACTTGAGATCCCTTGCTAGTGTCGCGCTGTCGCAGCTCACATACACAATCCGATCCGGTCTCATCTGCACCATCGTCTGAAGTAGCGTCTCATCACACCCTTTTCTCGGCGGGTCTACAACAATGACATCTGCATACGCCTTCTCGCCGTGCTCACGCTCGTACTGCGCGTAGTATTCCGGCAATACTTCTTCTGCTTTGCCAACAAAGAACTCTGCATTTTCAATTGCATTTATCTTGGCATTGTTTTTCGCATCTTCAATGGCCTGCGGTACACTCTCAACACCATAGATCTTCTCTGCCTTCTGAGCAAGAAAAAGGGAAATCGTTCCGATTCCGCAGTAAAGGTCCCAAACGGTCTCTTCCCCCTTCAAATCTGCGTACTCAAGTGCCAATCCATAGAGTTTTTCCGTCTGAGCAGGATTCACCTGGAAGAATGACAATGGTGAAATCTGATATTTGATATCTCCAATATAATCCGTGATATAGCCCTGCCCCCAGAGCACACCCATTTCTTTTCCCATAATCACATTGGTATTCTCACGGTTCACACTGTAGGTAATACTTGTCATGCCTTCTATCTGTGTTAACTTATCCACAAGTTTTTCAGAATGCGGTAAGTTATCCCCATTTATCACAAGGCAAACCATGATTTGTTTGGTTTTAAATCCATAGCGAATAAGCACGTGACGAACAAGACCTCTTCTGGTCTCTTCGTTATATGCTGTGACATGGCATTCATTCATATAATCCAAAATAATCTGCAGAATTTCCTGATTGATAGGCACACCCAACGCGCAGTCTGTATTTGGAATTATCTGATGTGTTCTACCTGCATAGAATCCTGTCACAATCTTGCCTTCTCTGTCTGTGCCAATCGGAAACTGTGCTTTGTTACGATAGTAAAATGGTTCATCCATTCCGCAGATTGGCTCCATAATCTCATCTAGAAGTTCCGGTGAAAATCCTCCGATTCGTTCCAAATTTCCTCGCACTTTTTTGTTTTTAAAATCCAGTTGTGCTTCATAGGAAAGTTCCTGAATCTGACAGCCACCACACTGACGCGCCACCCGGCATTTTGCCGGAACACGATGTTTAGACGGTTCTATGATGCTTATCATCTTCGCATAAGCGTAGTTTTTCTTTGGTTTTGTGATAACTGCCTCTACCGTATCACCGATGATTGCATCCTTGACAAAGAGGGTATAGCCCTCTACTTTGCCGATGCCTTCGCCGTTTACACCTATATCCTCTATTGTCACCGTTATCTTATCATTTTTCTTCATAAGAACTCCTTCAAAAAGAGGGCGTTTTGCACGCCCTTCTTTTATAAACTGCTTTTTCTAAGATTTGAATCAAACAATCGGTTGAATCCCAACCATTCATCACTGTTCTTGTCTTTAAAAATCTCTGTCAATGTCTGCATTTTCGCATCGGTTGCATCCGCATAGTGAAGGGCAACCGCCTCCGGAATTGCCGGTTTCTTTGGTGAGCCAAACTCCAACTCTCCATGATGTGCAATCACACAGTGCTTGAGTTCATTTGCAATCTTCTCCGGAAATCCCTCAATTGCACGAACCCCATCACTAATCATCTCGACACCCATCACGATATGTCCCAAAAGCTGACCTTCATCTGTGTAGTCATTTTCCGGGAAGGAAGAAAGTTCTTTCGTCTTACCGATATCGTGGAACAATGCTGCCGAGTAAAGCAGATCACGACTCAGCAGTGGATATGTGTTTGCATAGTATTCGCAAAGCTTCATAATGCTGAGGGTATGCTCCAACAGTCCACCAGCGAAGCTGTGATGCACGCTCTTTGCCGCGGAGTGTGCTTTGAATCCTTTTATAAATGCTTCATTCTCAACAAAATAGTATTCTGCCAGTTGGCGAAGATATTTATTCTCAATCTGCTTCACATAGGAAATGAGTTCGCTGTACATGCCCTCCACATTCTTCTCGCTGGTCGGCATATAGTCTGCTGCATTATACTCATCCTCGAATGGTTTGCGAAGCTGTTTGATGTTAAGTTGCAGACTATTATTGTAACTCACCACTTCACCGAACACCTCTACGAAATCCATCTCATCGTAATCTGCGATTCCGCCCGAATTCGGATCCCACACCTTCCCGTCAAGTGTTCCTGTCTTATCCTGAAGTGTCAGGTTATCGTATGGCTTTCCATTGCGCGTCTCCGCAGAACGCTTTGTTTTGCAAAGATAAATCGAACGAATCGTATCTCCCTCGCGCAGTGTATTAATATATCTCATTATGTTTTCCTTCTTTCTAATTCAAAATCCTTTTATAGTATACAATATTTCCCCTTTCCTTTGCAACTCAAATGGGGTAAAATGTATTCAGATTGAAAGGTGAACAACATGAATCAAAAAACGTTAACGAAATTAGAATACAATAAAATTATTGAATTATTAGAAAATCAAGCCTCATCAGAATCCGGAAAAATGCGTTGCCGCAATCTGAAACCGATGATTGATTTGGAAGAAATCAATACGTCACAAGAACAGACTGCTGCTGCGTTTTCGCGAATCGTGAAAAAAGGTAGGCTTTCTTTTAGCGGCTGTTATTCTGTGGAGGATTCCATGATGCGTCTGGAGGTAGGCGGTGCTCTCAGCAGCGCAGAACTTCTTCGCATTTGCAAGCTCTGTGAAGTGGCTAACCGTGCAAAATCCTACGGAAGACATGATACTGTAGAAGAACTTGCTGACTGCTTGGACAGTTACTTCGAACAACTATCTCCTCTCACACCACTTTCGACAGAAATCCGCCGCTGTATTATCGATGAAGATGAGATTAGTGATGACGCCAGCAGTAACTTGCGTCAAATTCGCCGTAGTATGAATCAGATTAATGACAAGGTTCACGCGACATTAAATGGTCTTGTAAACGGTTCTCTACGTTCTTATCTGCAAGACCCGATTATCACCATGCGCGGCGACCGGTACTGTATTCCGGTTAAAGCAGAATACCGCAGTCAGGTAAATGGTCTGATTCATGATCAGTCTTCTACCGGTTCTACACTTTTTATCGAGCCGATGGCGGTTGTGAAGTTAAATAATGATTTGAAAGAACTCTACGCCAAGGAGCAGGAAGAGATTCAGGTAATCCTGGCAAGACTCAGCGTGGACGTAGCTGAATATATTGATGAAATCCGAACGAACTACCAAGTGCTTGGAGAACTGGATTTCATTTTCGCAAGAGGTTCACTTGCCTTGGACATGAACGCAAGCAAACCAATTTTTAACACCAAAGGATACATTCATATCCGCGAAGGACGACATCCGTTATTAGATAAGAAAAAGGTTGTTCCAATTACCATTATACTCGGGGGCGAATTTGATCTCCTGATCGTTACCGGGCCAAATACCGGTGGGAAAACGGTTTCCCTCAAAACGGTAGGTCTATTTACGCTAATGGGGCAGGCGGGACTTCATATTCCTGCACTGGACCGTTCAGAGTTAGCTGTTTTTGAAAACGTGTTCGCAGACATCGGTGACGAGCAGAGCATTGAACAGAGTCTCAGTACGTTCTCATCCCACATGACAAATATTGTTTCATTTTTACAGGAAGTGGATGAACGCTCATTGGTTCTCTTTGATGAGCTTGGAGCCGGAACAGATCCAACTGAGGGAGCCGCACTTGCCGTTGCGATTCTATCGTACCTACACGACCGTGGAATCCGCACCATGGCAACTACCCACTACAGCGAACTGAAGGTCTTTGCACTCTCTACGCTAGGAGTTGAAAATGCATGCTGTGAATTTGACGTTGACACACTCCGCCCAACATACCACCTGTTGATTGGTGTGCCTGGAAAGAGTAACGCATTTGCCATCTCCAGCAAGTTAGGACTTCCGGATTATATTATCGAAAGTGCGAAAGGACATTTATCTGAGCAGGATGAATCCTTTGAAGACCTGTTATCGGATCTTGAAGCCAGCCGACGTACCATTGAAAAAGAGCAGGCTGAGATTGAAGCATATAAACGTGAAATTGAGAGTCTGAAACGCGACTTCCACCGCAAACAGGAGCGTTTGGATGAACGCAGTGAACGAATTATCAAAGAAGCAAATGAAAAGGCCAATGCTATCTTGCGTGAGGCAAAAGAGCTTGCCGATGAAACAATGAAACAATTCCGCAAATTCGGCAAAGAAAACATTTCTGCTGCGGAGATAGAAAAAGAACGCGAGCGCCTAAGAGAAAAGATTGCAAAAACACAAGGCGGCACGAAATTAGAAACGAAAAAACCTCACAAGCAACACAAGCCGAGTGATTTCCGTCTCGGGGAGTCTGTAAAAGTACACAGTATGAATCTCAAGGGAACCGTAAGTTCGCTTCCGGACGCCAAAGGAAATCTCATCGTACAGATGGGCATTCTTCGCTCTCAGGTTCACATTTCAGACCTCAGTATAATTGAAGAACCACTGACTGCAACCGACCGCCAACGTCAGCGCACATCTACGGGTAAGATGAAGATGGGCAAGGCCATGACAGTGAGCCCAGAACTTAATCTTCTTGGAAAAACTGTGGATGAAGCAATCGCGGAACTGGACAAATATCTGGACGACGCATATTTGTCACACCTCAGCCCGGTGCGAATTGTACATGGCAAGGGAACCGGAACACTGCGTGCAGGAGTGCACAATTATCTAAAACGCCAGAAACACGTGAAGTCTTATCGACTTGGAGCATTTGGCGAGGGTGATGCAGGAGTGACGATTGTGGAGTTTGAATAGCTGTTCGAGGTGGCTCTGAACAGTTATGGAGATTCATCAAAAAAAGAACCGAAAAATCGGTTCTTTTTTTATCTTCTTATTCTTCTACGATAGCTCCAACTGGGCATTGAGCTGCACAAGCTCCACACTCAACACAAGTATCTTGATCGATTACGAATTTGTCATCGCCTTCAGCGATAGCTTCTACTGGACATTGTGCTGCACAAGCTCCACAGCTTACACATTCATCTGTAATAACATATGCCATGATATGTATCCTCCTTTTCGTGATTGTCAGACGCTAGGTCTGTCATTTCCCTTATTGTAATACAAAACAAAGGAATATACAAGAGGAAATCTTGTATTGGGTGGGGAACATGTTGACAGTTTCCTGCTCCAATATTATAATTGCTTTTACACCTATAATGATCTTTCATTGAGAATTCAATATTTCAAGAAATTTATTAAACAATTACAAATCCAACAAATACAACTGAATATTTTAACTATCTCTACATATTATATTGATCGAAAGCGTACATTGTTGACATTATGTACACTTTTAGCATATAATAACGATGGAGGTGTACAAAGGAGATGATTGACATGTTAATGGAAAAAGCTACTGAAGTTAGAAAAGAATGGAGTTCCATTTGTGATAGTGTTATTCACGATAAGCCGAAGTTTATTAAGCGCACTAGAGATAAAATGTGGTTCTCTAACTTAGATACCATGGCTGAGATTCTGGAAGCATATCTTTTTACAGCAAAAAGATTTGTCGAGGAGGACGGTTCTATTACACTATCTCTTAACGAGATCGATTTAGTGGAAAACGGTGCCGAAGAGTCTTCTGCTCGATATGCATTAGGTCACGCCATTTTAGAATATTCTATGGAATACTATAATGATTACGCATTCTATTCTCGCAGTCCAAACCGTAAAGGACATGTGCCATACATCTTCAAGGCTCTCATTATGGACAATCCACAAAAAATCGGAGAAAGCATCTTATGCCGAGATGGAAAGAATTAAAACGTTTTTGTGAACGTGATGGTTGGGATTTGTACAAAAACACAGACCACTACTTTTATCGAAAAGTAGACGCAGACGGAAGTATTCGCAGAACGAAAGTTTCTAAGGGTTCAGGTGAAATTCATACTCGTATGTGGAAGGAAATTTTGAATAAACAGTTGAAAGTTACACAAGAGTATTTTAACAAACTTATATAGGTGTATAATAAGATAACAGGGAGCAACTCCACTTC
>JAZNHX010000061.1:0-12324 GCA_045577115.1 Faecalimonas sp.
GCAGCAGCGATTACAGAAGCAATTAACGCAATGAGATAATAACAAGAAAATGATGGGGTGCCACACAACTGTGTGACACCCTACTAGCATGATTAGGGAGAATTTATGGGAAGTTTTGATAAGAAGATAGACAGGTTTTTAGAAGTATTAATCGAAAAAAATGGTTATGTTACCGTGATAGAGGGGTTGCAGAATACATTGATGATTGCGATTACAGGTTTGATTATCGGTATTCTAATCGGAACCTTGATTGCAACCGTACGCGTGTTGCCGAAGTATAAATTGTTACCGCGCATCCTCAACGCATTCTGCAGTTTTTATGTGGAATTGTTTCGTGGTACGCCGATTGTAGTGCAGCTGCTTATTTTTTACTATGTTTTATTCCCTCTTATGGAAATTAGGATGGACGGAGTGCAGGTATCTATGATGGTATTCGGTCTGAACAGTGGTGCATACATTTCAGAGATTATGCGAAGTGGTATTCAGTCGGTTGATATCGGACAGATGGAAGGTGGACGCTCGGTAGGACTTAGCTTTGGAACGACAATGATGCAGATTGTTATTCCACAGGCAGTAAAAAATATCCTGCCTACACTCGGAAATGAGTTTATCGCGCTCATTAAAGAGACATCGGTAGTAAGTTTCGTTGGAGCAGCAGACCTCTACAAAGCATTTAATGTCATTGGTTCAAACAGTTATGAATTTATGGTTCCATACATCGTTATGGCACTCATTTACATTGTAATGGTACTGATTATCAGTCTTGCAATCAGACTTATGGAAAGGAGCCTTGGAAAAAGTGATAGACGTAATTAATCTTAGAAAAAACTTTGGTGATGTAGAAGTTTTAAAAGGAATCGACATCACAATCAACAAAGGTGATATCGTGGCAGTCATCGGGGCTTCCGGTTCCGGAAAAAGTACATTTCTTCGTTGCCTCAACTGTATGGAAGACCCAACAGGGGGAAGTATTATCTTCAGAGGCGTTGATATCGCTGATATGAAAGTAGATATTAATGAACACAGACAGCATATGGGAATGGTATTCCAACATTTCAACCTGTTTAACAACAAGACCGTATTGCAGAACATTATGCTTGCACCGGTGCATGTGAGATGTAAGGCACTTAAGAAATGGAACAAAGAGAATCCAGACGGTAAGAAGACTAAGAAGGATATCAAGGCAGAAGAGAAAGAACGTGCTATGATGCTTCTTAAGAGAATTGGTCTTGAAGAAAAAGCAGATGTATATCCGTCAACACTTTCAGGTGGACAAAAGCAACGTATTGCCATTATTCGTTCGCTTGCGATGAATCCGGATGTAATTCTGTTTGACGAACCGACATCGGCACTTGACCCTGAAATGGTAGGAGAAGTACTGGAGCTGATGAAAGAACTTGCTCATGAAGGAATGACGATGGTAGTCGTGACGCATGAGATGGGATTTGCAAAAGAGGTTGCAAACCGCGTGGTATTTATTGATGAAGGTGTCATCAAAGAAGAAAATGAGCCAAAAGAATTTTTTGAAAATCCAAAAGACCCGAGGCTTCAGGATTTCTTATCGAAGGTATTATAAATGAGTTTAAGTCGAATTCCACAACCATTAATTGAGTGGTATCGTGAAAACAAAAGAAATCTCCCATGGCGTGACATCGATGATCCGTATCGAATCTGGGTGTCTGAGATTATGCTACAGCAGACCAGAGTAGAGGCCGTAAAACCCTTCTATGCTAGATTTATAGAAGCACTTCCGACGGTTTCGCATTTAGCGAATGTAGAAGAAGATAAACTCCTAAAATTATGGGAAGGACTGGGGTATTATAATCGTGTGCGCAACATGCAGAAAGCTGCGCAGCAGATTGTGGTAGATTATAACGGTGAGTTCCCTCGAGACTATGAGCTAATCCGAAAGCTGACCGGAATTGGTAACTACACGGCAGGCGCAATCAGTTCTTTCGCATTCGGCATTCCAAAGCCGGCAGTGGACGGTAATGTGCTCCGTGTGATTTCACGAATTACGGGGAGTTATGATGATATCATGAAAGCAAGCACGAAGACAAAAGTGGAAGAGGAGCTTGCTGAGGTGATTCCAAAAGATGCCGCCTGTGATTTTAATCAGGGTCTGATTGAACTTGGGGCAATTGTATGTGTGCCAAACGGTGCACCAAAATGCGATGTCTGCCCACTTAGCCATCTGTGTTATGCGAATCAAAATAGTGTGCAGGGAGAACTTCCTGTAAAGAGCAAAGCAAAGGCAAGAAGGATAGAGAAGAGAACCGTATTTATATTCAAAGACGGAGAAAATGTGGCGATTCGAAAACGTCCAAAAAAGGGGCTCTTAGCCGGTCTGTATGAACTTCCGAACATCAAGGGAGAGTTGACACAGGAGGAGGCTCTTGCATATAGTCGAAGCATTGGACTTGCACCACTCCGAATCAAGGCATTAGGCGAAGCGAAGCATATTTTCAGCCACGTGGAATGGCAGATGGTAGGATATAGCATTCGCGTCGATGAACTGGAAAATTCCTGCACGGAGGATATGTTATTCATCAATCCAGAAGATGTGGAAAATGAATATCCTATCCCTACGGCCTTTGAAAACTATGTAAAATATGTAAATGTGAAGATAGGACAAGAAAAATGGAGCGTATCGAAGTGATATGCTCCATTTCTGTAATCAGAATTTTTTTGATGTTATGACGCGAATCTTTTTTGGCGCGCAGCATGCGGATAACTTATTTTGTAGGAAAATAGGTTCCCCGTCCGTGTGGACAGGAAGCGGATTTTCTGATTCAATTTCTATCTTTGATGCCTTGCCGATATACACACCTTTAAAGAGTGTATGCTTTCCAATGAATGCCGTTGGGAACATGCAGAGCACTTTGAGTTTTGGCATGTTGTATGCAACTGCGAAGTCCAGCATGTCGTCACCGTTGTCTGCCTTGGGACAGAACATAGCACCACCGCCTTCGTATCGGTTATTCATCAGTGCAATAAAATATGCTTTCGGGAAGGTTAGTTTTTTCTTGTTATCTAATGTTATGGTCAGTGTGCATGGTGTAGTGAGGAATAAGCGATGGACTGCAACCAATACATAAGTCAGTTTTCCGAGTTTCATTTTGTTTAAAATATATTTGACAGGAGACACGACAGATTCGTGTACGATATCCGCATCAAAGCCTAATCCGCTGCTAACGGCAAAGCGACGCTGTTTATTCTTGTAGCGAAGTTCGCCTATATTCATCGGATGCAGATAAGGAGACGTCAAGATTGTTTCCAGGGCTTTTTTTGGTTCCTTTGGAAGCTTTAAGCCTCTTGCAAAGTCGTTGCTGGACCCAATCGGTATGTATCCCAAAATGGTTTTATCAAAATCCACAATGCCATTTACCACTTCGTTAACTGTTCCGTCACCGCCGAGTGCGACTACTGTATGTTCGTTTCCGTCGGAAGTGATTTTTTGGGTAATCGTCATGGCATGTTTTTGGTATTTTGTAAAATGTACTTCATACTCAATGTTTCTCGTCTTCAGTATAATCTCCAAATCTTTCCAAACTATTTGACCAAGTCCGGAGCGGGCGTTTGGATTTACGATAAAATGGTACATTAGAACTTCCTCCTTTGTTTACGGTCTTATTATAACAGTTACTTGGAAATGCAACAAGTTTTTATTGACTTTTATTATTTGAGAACATAGAATTTATATCATATTAAATATAAAATAAAACCTAATTCTAGAATTACAAGAGCAAGTAATATGGACATAGGAAATTCAGAAAGGAGAATGTTTAAATGCAACAAAAATTGATTGTATTGTCTGCCGATGCACTGGTATATGAAGATGTTGAACAATTGAGAAAAATGCCAAATTACAGCAAATATCTAGAGGGAGGTTGCCGCGTAAAGAAGGTTCGTTCTATATATCCTACCATTACATATCCATGTCATACTACTATGTGCACAGGTGTGTGGCCGGAGAAACACGGAGTGCTTGGGAATTATGAGTTGAATCCGGGAGTCGAGTATACAGAATGGAAATGGTTCAAAGATTCAACAAAATGGAATGAAGATATTTTTACAGCAGCGAAGCGTGGGGGACTTAAGACGGCAGCAATCTTTTGGCCGGTAACAGGGAATCATCCGGACATTGACTATTTGATAGATGAGTATTGGCCACAACCGGGAGATAGCAACATGCGAGAAGTATTTCGTAGAGCCGGTTCGTCAGAAGAGATGCTTGATATCATTGAGGAACAATTGCATGGATGTGTCATTCGCACTCATCCGGATACAGATGATTTTTGCATGCGTTGTGCACGAGAGATCATTTTAAATTACCAACCGGATTTGCTTATGATTCATCCTGGAAATGTAGATTCCTACCGTCATAGAAATGGATTATTCAATGATCGTGTATTCAAAGGTGTGGAAGAAACAGACCGTTTTATTGGAGAATTGATGGCAGCAGTGGAAGAGGCAGGACTTGCAGATTGTACTAACTTTGTTTTGACAAGTGATCATGGACAGATTGATATCAAACGCGTTATGTCTCCAAACGTGTTGTTGGCTGAAGCAGGGCTTATAGATGTAGATGAAGAGGGAAATATTGCAGATTGGAAAGCGTTTTGCCAGTCAGGAGGAACATCTGCGATTGTATATTTGAAGGATTCAAATGATAAAGAAACTTATGATAAAGCATGGCAAGTTCTGAGCGCAGCGGCAGAAGATGGAAAATATGGGTTTGAAAAGGTATTTACCAGAATGGAAGTGAAGGAGCAGGAACATCTTGACGGTGATTTTGCATTCGTTTTAGAGACGGACGGAATAACAAGTTTTGGTGAAAATGTATCGGGACCGCTTATTTCTAATTACGATTTTGAAGATTATCGATATGGAAAAGCAACGCATGGACATTTGCCGGATAAAGGACCTCAACCAATTTTTTCTGCAAAGGGTCCGGCGTTTCGTGAGAATGTCACCATAGAACGTGCTAATTTGGTGGATGAGGCACCAACTTATGCAAGGATTCTTGGAGTGGAATTAAAAGATGCGGATGGAAGAGTTGTAGAGGAATTTGTACGCTAGAGCTAGTCGGCGTCTTGATAGAGCTGTTCAAAAGAGTGATATATCATTACCAATACAAGACATTACCGGGAGTGCATTAGAAAGAACGGAGAATGTGATGTGTTAGAAGGTTTAAAACAGAAATTTGAGGAAAAATTTGGTGCAGAGGGAGATGTTCGTTGCTATTTTGCACCGGGGCGTGTGAACCTAATAGGGGAGCATACGGATTACAATGGCGGACATGTATTTCCATGTGCATTGACACTCGGAACGTACGCAGTGGTAAGAAAGAGACAAGATAATAAATTAAGACTGTATTCTATGAATTTCGACCACAGAGGTGTATTTGAGAGTAACCTCGATGATTTGACACCATATCAGGAAGCAGACTGGACGAACTACATGAAGGGCGTAATCTGGGCATTTGAGAAGAGAGGTTATAAGATTATTTCAGGTCTTGACATGGCAATCGGTGGAGATATTCCGCTTGGTTCAGGCTTATCATCTTCTGCGTCACTGGAGGTTCTCACCGGACTGGTTTTAAAGGAACTATTTGGGTTCGACGTTTCTATGGTTGAACTTGCGCTAATTGGACAGTATTCAGAGAATAACTTCAATGGCTGTAACTGTGGAATTATGGACCAGTTTGCAAGTGCAATGGGTAAAAAAGGCCATGCGATCTTCTTGGATACCAATACCTTGGAGTATAAATATGTGCCGGCTGTTTTTGAGGATGTGAAGATTGTCATCATTAATAGCAGAGTAAAACACAGCCTTGTGGATTCTGCATACAATGAGCGCAGGAACGAATGTGAGACGGCGCTGAAGGACTTGCAGACCGTTGTTGATATCAAGAGTTTGGGTGATATGACAGAGGAAGAGTATGAGGCTCACAAGGATGTGATTCAGTCTACAATTGGACAAAAACGAGCTAAGCATGCAGTGTATGAGAATCAACGTGTGCTTCGTGCAGTTGAAGCATTGAAGGCAAATGATGTGGAGACCTTTGGTAGACTGATGAATGAGTCACATGTTTCGCTTCGGGATGACTATGAAGTGTCTTGTGAAGAAATCGACATCTTAGTGAATCTTGCATGGGAGACAGAGGGTGTTATTGGTTCTCGTATCACGGGAGGTGGTTTTGGCGGCTGTACTGTCAGCATTGTGAAACAAGAGGCAGTTGATGGATTTGTTGCAAATCTCGGAGAGAAATACAAAGAAAAGGTTGGGCGCGAAGCCGAGTTCTACATAGTGGACATTGGAGAAGGCGCACACGCATTATAAATTCGTGTAAAGAGCACAAGGAATGACAGGAGTATATCACTGATATGCTCCTTTTTTCTTTACAAACAATCATCTTGTGTTATAATCACTATATAACAAATACACAAGAAAAGGTGGAGTTATGATTATTAAAATTGATTTTAACAGCAGCGAAGCAATCTATATGCAAATACGCAATCAGATTATTATGGGAATTGCCACGACACAACTTCAGGAAGGTGACTCTCTGCCATCTGTTCGTCATCTGGCGGATGAGATTGGGATTAATATGCATACAGTTAACAAAGCGTATGCGGTACTTCGAGAAGAGGGGATTATCCATCTCGACAGAAGACGTGGTGCAGTTATTGCAATCGATATGAATAAACTGCAGGCGCTCGAAGATATGAAGCGGCAACTGGCGGTGGTTCTTGCAAAAGGAAGATGTAAGAATATTACGAAAGAGGATGTCTACACTTTAGTAGATGAGTTATTTGAAGAATATTGTTCATAGGGAGGTCGAAAGGATATGCAGAAAGGATATACAGCACAGGCCGAGAGAGTATTGATTACAGCAAAGAATCTTGCAAGAAAGTGGAATCATCCATATGTCGGAACCGAGCATTTACTTTTAGCATTGAAAAAGGAATTTACCGGCGTGGCGAGTCAGGTGCTTGGTATGAACGGTGTGGAAGACGAAAAGGTCGTAAAGATTATAGAGGAACTGGTGGCACCGGGGCAGGATGTCAAGAGAAAGAAAATTGCTTTTAGCCCACGACTTGAATTTTTGCTTGATAATGCAGTGCAAGAGGCTGTGCGACAGAATTCAGAAAAAATCGGAACAGAACACATGCTGTTAGCCATGATTAAGGATGCAGACTGTGTCGCGACACGTATTCTTGTTACATTGAATGTAGATTTGGCAAAGGTGCAGGATGACATCTTAGAGACAGTGGGATTGAATCCGAAGGAATATTATGAGGAAGGATATGAAGGCGGACGCGTGCCGGGTGGAATGCTCGAGCAGTTTGCAACAGATTTGACATTGCAGGCGGCCGAGGGGAAATTAGACCCTGTGGTTGGTCGTGAGGCAGAGATTGAGAGATTGATGCAGGTATTGAGCCGTCGAAACAAGAATAATCCATGTCTCATTGGAGAGCCGGGTGTAGGAAAGACTGCTGTCATTGAAGGACTGGCGAGTCGTATCGCAGAAGGCATCGTGCCAGAGGGCATGAGAGAAAAACACATTCTGACGTTAGATTTATCAGGAATGGTTGCCGGTTCGAAATATCGAGGAGAGTTTGAAGAGCGTATGAAGAAGCTTCTGCGTGAAGTGAAGTCAGATAGCAATGTGATTCTGTTTTTGGATGAAATACACACCATCATCGGGGCAGGCGGAGCTGAGGGTGCGCTGGATGCGGCGAATATTTTAAAACCATCTATGGCTCGTGGAGAGATTCAGTTAATCGGCGCAACCACAATCAGTGAATATCGTAAACATATTGAGAAGGATGCGGCGTTGGAGCGCAGATTTCAGCCGATTACGATTGAAGAACCGGACGTGGAACTTTGCAAACGGATTATGGACGGTCTGAAGGAAAAATATGAGGCACATCACCGTGTAAAGATTGAAGAGGAAGCTTTGCATGCGGCGATTCAACTGTCGGAGCGTTATATTAATGACAGAAATCTGCCGGACAAAGCAATCGATGTATTAGATGAGGCGTGCTCTAAAGTGAGCCTCCGCGGATACAAGGTTCCTGAGAATCTGGAGAAATTAGAACTTATGCTGCAGGAAATGCTTGCTCGAAAAGAAGAAGAGATTAAGGCCGGCAATTTTGCTGAGGCATCTATGATACAACAGGAGCAGGAAGATGTTGTCAAGAAGTTGGAACGTTTGAAAAAACGTTTCCGATCATCACAGGAAAAACAGGATCTATTTGTGAGCGAGGAAGATATTGCGGCAGTAGTATCTTCTTGGACGAAGATTCCGGTACAAAAGTTGACAGAGTCAGAAGGTACACGCCTGCGCAAATTAGAACAGACACTTCACAAACGTGTCATTGGTCAGGAGGAGGCGGTGACTGCTGTTGCAAAAGCGGTCAAACGGGGCCGCGTCGGAATTAAAAGTCCGAATCGTCCAGTAGGGTCATTCTTATTCTTAGGACCAACCGGTGTCGGCAAAACAGAACTGGCGAAGACATTGGCAGAGGCATTGTTTGGTAAAGACGATGCAATGGTTCGCGTCGATATGTCAGAATACATGGAGAAGCACAGTGTATCTAAGATGATTGGTTCGCCACCGGGTTATGTGGGACACGATGATGGTGGCCAACTCAGTGAAAAAGTGCGCAGGAATCCATATTCTGTTGTGCTTTTTGATGAGATAGAAAAGGCACATCCGGATGTGTTTAATATTTTATTGCAGGTATTGGATGACGGACATATCACAGATTCTCAAGGAAGAAAGGTTGATTTTAGAAACACGGTTATCATCATGACTTCCAATGCGGGTGCCAAGGCCATTGTGGAACCTAAGAAATTAGGTTTTGCGGCAAAGGAAGATGCAGCAGAGGATTACAAGAAGATGAAGAACAATGTGATGGAAGAGGTGAAACGACTGTTCCGTCCGGAATTCCTCAATCGTATTGATGAGACAATCGTTTTCCATTCGCTGAATGAAGAGCACATGAAGAAGATTGTGGGACTTATGTGCCGCGAACTATCTGAACGAGTGAAAAAGCAGATGAATATCAAGTTGACGATTCGAGATTCTGTAAAAAAATATATTGTAGAAAAAGGAACTGACAAGAAATATGGAGCAAGACCACTTCGCCGTGCCATTCAAAACGAACTGGAAGATAGACTTGCAGAGGCGATTTTGGATGGGGAAGTGAAAGTGGGTACAGAAGTGATTGTCAGTGTGGCAAAAGAGAAGGTAGTTTTTAAGGAGGCATAAATGGCGAAAGCGAAAAAGAGTGTGTTCTTCTGTCAGAACTGCGGGCATGAAGAAAATAAATGGCTTGGACAGTGCCCGATGTGCAAGGAATGGAACACTTTTGTGGAGGAGGCAGTCTCTGTTTCCAAAAATAGTACGGTGAAACTGAGCAAAGAAGCAGAGATTGTTGCATTGAGGGATATCAAGACATCTGATGAAGAAAGAATCCTTACGCGAATAGGAGAACTGGACCGTGTGCTTGGCGGAGGAATCGTGCCGGGCTCCCTTGTACTTGTGGGAGGTGATCCGGGAATAGGAAAATCTACTTTATTATTACAAGTGTGTCAAAGACTCTGTGAGGATAAAAAGCAAGTGCTCTATATTTCCGGAGAGGAATCGCTGAGACAGATTAAACTGCGTGCAAATCGTATGGGAGAGTTCAGAGAAGAGTTATATTTGCTCTGCGAAACAAATCTCGAAGTGATTCGCAGTGTCATTGAGAAGCGAAAACCTGACATTGTAGTGATTGACTCCATTCAAACCATGTATAGTGAAGATGTGGCGTCAGCACCGGGAAGTGTATCGCAAGTACGTGAATCTACAAATGTATTTATGCAACTGGCAAAAGGGCTCGGTATTTCTATATTTATAGTAGGTCATGTTACAAAAGAAGGAACTGTGGCAGGACCGAGAGTATTGGAACACATGGTGGATACGGTACTTTATTTTGAAGGAGACCGTCACGCATCTTACCGTATTTTAAGAGGTGTGAAGAATCGTTTTGGTTCTACCAATGAGATTGGTGTTTTTGAAATGCGTCAGAATGGTTTGATAGAAGTGGAAAACCCATCCGAATTCATGTTGAACGGGAAACCGGAACATGCATCCGGTTCTGTGGTTGCATGTTCTATGGAAGGAACCCGTCCGATTCTCATTGAGATTCAGGCACTTGTATGTGGCAGTAACTTTGGTGTTCCGCGGAGAACAGCGGCAGGTACTGATTATAATCGTGTAAATCTATTGATGGCAGTGCTAGAGAAACGACTGGGATTACATTTGTCAAATTATGATGCTTATGTAAATATTGCAGGTGGAGTAAAAATGAATGAGCCGGCGATTGATTTGGGAATTGTGATGGCCATTGTATCTAGTTACAAGAATAAAGCAATTGATGAGAAGACAATTGTATTTGGTGAAGTGGGTCTGAGTGGTGAAGTGCGTGCCGTCAGCATGCCGGAACAACGTGTGGCTGAGGCTAAGAAGCTTGGTTTTGAAACTTGTATTATGCCGGAAGTGTCAAAAGATATGGTGAAGAGCGTACGGGGAATCAAGGTAATTGGCGTGAAAAATATATGCGATGCAATTCAGTTATTAGGGTGATGATAGGTATGGGGTTTCGAACACTTGAAATCAGTCATGCAGCTGAAATACATATAAAAGAAGGACAATTAGAGGTTACAACGGAAGAAGGTGTTGCACTTATTCCCATAGAAGATATAAGTCAGATAATGGTACATGGTGCAAATATACGACTCTCAACCATGGATTTATCTATATTGAGTCAGAATAAGGTGGCAGTAATGACACTAGATGACAAGTATCTGCCAACTGCGATTGTCCTTCCGTTTGAAGGGCATGCGAGGCAATCCAAATTAATGCATGCACAGGCCAATATGACAAGTGAAAAACATCTGGAGTTGTGGATTCAGATTGTTAAACAAAAATTAGCAATCAATCAAGAGCATTGTCAATTATGGGGTTGAATGGTGTGGAAAATATTGCCAAATATGTTGCTTCTGTTAATGAGCAAAATGTGGATTATATTGAGTCGATAGCAGCAAAAGAATATTTTGAGTTTTACCACGAAGGGCTTAATAGAAGAACAGAGGATCCAATAAATAGTAGATTAAACTATGGTTATGCGGTCGTGAGAAGTGCAATAGCAAGAAAGTTGGTGGCAACAGGGTTTCATCCAACATTTGGTATACATCATGATAATCAACTGAATGCATTTAATTTGGCAGATGATTTAATTGAACCATATCGTGCAATTGTAGATTTGGTGTCTCATGAAAACATTGGTTCAAACGTGCAATTGTCTAAATCTGAACGAAGAGAGCTAGCGCATGTCTTACATAATGCCTGCATAATTGATGGAATAAAAGTAAACGTAATGTCGGCGGTAGATATAATGGTGGAAAGTCTAAAGAGAATTATACTAGATGATTCAGATGAAGCGTTGAAATTACCTATAATCATCCCAATTGAAGATATGGAGGGTATAACAGAGTGAGATTGCTTGTAATACTTAGTCCGACCGATAAATGGGGCACCAAGACAGAGTACACAAGACTTAGAAAGTTTTTACGCAAAGATGGATATATACGGATTGCTCCAGAGGTATACATGAGAGTAGTGCAAAATAGAAAAGCATCTGAAAAACATTACCGCAGAATAGAGGAGTTCGCGCCGAGAACAGGAGTGGTAAGACTTTTGCGTTTGACTGAAAAACAATATAATAAAATTTATATGGTGTCAGGACAAATGGATTATCAAGAAAAAACGGTTGGTGCGAACTGCCATATTATGTTATAATTCGGGCAGGAACAATTGTTGTGTTCGAAAAAACTATATTTTGAAGTGTAAGGTTAAAAAAATACTAAATGTAGTACTTGAACGACCCGCTAAAAATGGTGTATCGTTCAACTTATTGAAAACATTTAAGAAGATAAAGAGTAATTTGTTTATCATTCAAGGATCTGATGACCCGCATCCAGTCAAAGGGGTAATACAGCCATTGGAGGAAAATGGTGTAGAATGTGAAACATATATTTTGGAGAAATGTGGTCACAGTCCGTTTATGGAAAAGCATGCGAAAGAAAAATTTTATGAGACTCTAGTTGATATTGTTGGATGAGTCCCAAACAGGAGGTTAAATGAAAATACATATTATTGGATGTAGTGGAACGGGAAAAACTTATTTGGCAAAATTTTTTGCCGAAAAATATAGCATACCACATTTTGATTTAGACGATATTCAGTGGGACAATAGCGCTGAAAGT
>JAZNHX010000062.1:0-17691 GCA_045577115.1 Faecalimonas sp.
TTTGCTACTAATTTGTTAATCATCTTCTCATCCTCCTGATACTATTATCTTTCGTATACAACATTACCACTTACCAATGTATAGGCAACCTCGCCTTTTACCTTGCGGCCGTGGAATGGTGTATTTTTGCCTTTTGATAAAAATGTGTTCTTGTCGATGACGTATTCTTTGTCCTTATCAAAAATGACAATGTCTGCAATCTTACCTTCTGCGATGGCACCTTTGTCAGCCAATCCAAGAATCTTCGCCGGATTATAGCTTGTCTTCTCTGCCATCTGCATTGGTGTAAGAATTCCCGGTTCAACGAGTTCTGTATATGTCAATGCTGCCATCGTCTCAAGTCCAACAATACCGAACGCAGCTCTCTTCATCGAACAGTTTTTCTCCTCTTCTGAATGCGGTGCATGGTCAGTTGCGATGACATCCATGATATCGGCTTTGAGACCTGCTTTCAAGGCCTCCACATCACTCTTTCCTCGAAGTGGCGGATTCATCTTGAAGTTTCCGTCGTCCTCTGTGATATCATCTGTTGTCATTACAAAATGATGTGGACAAACCTCTGCAGTCACCGGAAGTCCTTCTTTCTTTGCCGCCTCTACAAGTTTCACGCTGTCCTCTGTTGAGCAGTGGCACAAATGAAGTCTCACACCTGTCTCTTTTGCAAGAAGAATATCTCTTGCGACAATCACATCCTCTACAGCATTCGTGATGCCTTTCAGTCCAAGTGCCTGTGCTTTCTCATCAGCATGCATCACGCCGCCTTCTACCATCGTGATATCCTCACAGTGTGCGAAAATGGAAATGTTATTTTCCTTCGCTATCGTCATGGCCTTGCGATAAAGCGAGGCATTCATAACTGACTTGCCATCCTCACTGATTGCATGGCATCCTGCCTTTGCCATTCCTTCGATGTCGGCAAGTTCTTCTCCTAACTGTCCTACAGTGATGGCACCTAGTTGAATCACGTTGACAGGACATTCTGTCTTCGCACGCTCATGAATGCTCGCAATCATCTCTGCATTATCTGTAACCGGCTTTGTGTTTGGCATCGCACACACGGTAGTCACACCGCCTCTTGCCGCCGCCTTTCCACCGGTCTCCAACGTTTCTTTATATTCTAATCCCGGATCACGAAGATGCACATGAAGGTCGATAAATCCCGGCATTACATAAGAACCGCTTGCATCAATCACACGGTCTGCTTCCGTCTCAATCTTCTCAGCCACCTTCACAATCTTCTCATCTTGTACGAGCACATCATAGATACCCTCGCGTTTGCTCTCAGGATCAAGTACATATCCATTTTGAATCAAAATTTTCATACTGTATTTACCCTTTCCTATTATTTTCAGTATAAAACTACATACTATGTGTAGTTTACCATAATACCGAAAAAAAAGGAATGTAAATTTACATTCCTTTTAAAACTTCTATTGCTTTTTCTAATTGGTTATCCTTATCCGGATTTGCATCATCATATTGATACTCAATCTCTACATCCGGTTCGATACCTTTCTCATGAATAATTCTTCCGATTGGTGTGAAATACTCAGAACTTGTAATCTTGAGGGATGTTCCGTCACCTAATGAATATATATTTTGAACAATTCCTTTTCCATATGTCTTAGTTCCTACAAGTTTTCCTATCCCATAATCTTGGACAGCTCCCGCAAGGATTTCTGAAGCACTTGCGCTATAGCCATTGGTAAGTACAACTAATGGAACTTCTAACTTATTCTTATCATCTGAAGAAAACGCCTGGCCATTTCCATTCTTATCCTTGATGGACACGATAGTTCCCTTAGGAAGAATGAGATCTAGAATCTCACACACGGTATCCAGATTACCACCGGTATTATTTCGAAGATCTACAATCAATCCTTTCATACCCTGTTTTGTCAGGTCTTCCAGTGCTTCTTTGAATTGCTCATAAGTTACACTCTCAAATGCAGTCAACTGAATATAACCAAGTTTGCCTTGCTTCATCTCATATTCCACAGTGTCATTTTCAATGAGTGCACGTGTCGCAACACCTGTATACTCTTCTCCTGTTTCTCCGCGAAGAACCGTAATCTCAACTTCTGTGCCAACCTCACCGCGAATGCGTGTCACGATAGAATCCAAGTCCATTCCAGATACATCTTCACCATTTACTTTGTAAACAATATCACCTGATCTAAATCCTGCTTTCTTTCCCGGACAATCATCGTAAATCGTTGTAAATGTTGCAAGCCCTGTTGTGCGGTCCTGCATAATCACAACTCCGATTCCGCCAAAGGTTCCGGATGTTGACTCAAAGAGTGCGGTTGTCTCCTCCTCATTGTAGTACACCGTATATGGTTCCTTTAACCCTGCCACATAACCGCGAACAATGTTTTCCTGTAATACCTTCTCATCAATCTTATCCGAGTACAGATAAATCTCATCAATAATAGAACGGATATTTTTCAGTTTTGCCTGAGTTTCCGCTGTTACAAGACCTTCAGTATTTAAAAATTCCTCTATAAAATTACCCTGTGACTCTTCTTTTTTGAACACTCCGGTCGCAATAAGAACAACACCACATATAACCGTAGAGAAAAGTGCACCGCAAAGTACACCTTTCCAGAAACTTTTATGACTTTTCTTCTTCGGAGTTGGTGCCAATACAGCCTCTGCTTCTGAGACTTCTTCTGTCTCTTGCACCTCTAACTGCTGCTCCATATCTTCCATGATGATACCTCTATGCTTTCAAATGTTTTTTTATCGTTAAGAAACTTCCGACGAAACCAATTCCCACACCGAGAGCAAGACCTACCGGAAGTAATGTCTTGTAAACCTGTGATACCGGAAGGAATTCCAAAAGTGTGTTCAATATCGAAAATTTTGTTAAAATATAGTTGATTGCCTTCTCGTATGCAAAGTATAGTATAACTAACGGAATAGCCGCACCGAAGATTCCAATCAAGACACCTTCTAAGATAAACGGTGCTCTTACAAAGGAGTCCTTTGCTCCAATGTATTTCATGATTGCAATCTCTTCCTTTCGGATGGTAATACCCATAGAAACTGTATTGCTAATCAAGAAAATGGCTACTAAAAGCAGAATGAAGATAATGACTCCCGATACAGTCGCAAGTAACATATTTACGTTGGTAAGAGCATCTGCCACCTGCTCAGACTTATTGACCTTGCGGACTCCATTAAGTCCTTCTGCATATTCTACCAGCTCGGCCTGTTTTGAAATATCCTTCATATAGACTTCAAAATTGTCGGAGTTCTCTAGCGGATTCTCTTCCCATCCTTCTGCCCAGTTACTGTCTTCACCAAAATAATCGTTTCCAAACTGCTTCCATGCCTCCTCTGCGGAAACATATTTCACTTCCAGAACTTCTTCTCTGGCATTTAATTTCTTTTCAATATTCTTTAAATCTTTCTCTGTGGCATCTTCATCCAAAAAGACCACAATTGCAACTCCTTCTTCAGCCTTTTCTACAATATACTTAACATTCGTCATCAGCGAATAGAAAATACCGAACATGAAGATACATGCTGCCATCGTAGCAATGGAAGCAATCGAAAACATTTTGTTCTTCACAATATTTCGAAGCCCCTGCTCTATTGTATATCGAATAGTACTGACTCTCATTTATACACCCACCTTTTTCGTATCACTCACAATGTTCCCCTTCTGCATTGTGACTACGCGTTTTTTCATTGCATTAACAATCTCATGATTATGCGTAACAACAACCACTGTTGTTCCACGATTATTTGCTTCCTCTAATAGTTTCATAATCTCCCATGAGTTTGCCGGGTCCAGATTACCTGTCGGCTCATCTGCCAGAAGAATCGACGGCTCATTGACAATTGCTCTTGCAATGGCAACTCTTTGTTGTTCACCACCTGAGAGTTCCTTTGGATATGACTTGTATTTTTGAGCCAAACCTACCAGCGAAAGTGCTGCAGGTACCTTCTTTTTCAGCACTCTTGTAGGTGACTCGGTCACACGAAGTGCAAACGCAATATTTTCATATACATTTCTATCTTGTAAAAGTCGGAAATCCTGAAATACAACGCCCATTTTTCTGCGATAGAACGGAATGGCTTTGTGTTTCATATGCCCCAAATTCTTTTTCATAACCGTAATGGTTCCGCTTGTCGGTTCCAATTCCTTTAACAACAAACGAATTAACGTCGATTTACCCGAACCGCTGTCACCCACGATAAATACGAACTCACCCTGATCGATTTTCAGATTGATTCCATTGAGTGCTGCTATCCCCTTCGAGTACTCTTTCGTAACTTCTTTTAATTCTATCATACGCTCCTCCTAAATTATTAATACTCCAATGTTTCCATATATTTCATATATTTCACAACCATCAGTGCAATCTTAAATGTAATCGCATCTTCAAACACGCGCAAGTCAAGACCTGTACTCTTCTGTATCTTGTCCAAACGGTATACCAATGTGTTTCTGTGAATGTATAATTGTCTGGATGTCTCTGATACATTCAGGCTCTTTTCAAAGAATTTATTGATGGTCGTCAGTGTTTCTTCGTCAAAATCATCCGGGGATTTCCCCTCAAAAATCTCGCGAATGAACATTTTGCAAAGCGGTACCGGCAATTGATAAATCAAACGTCCGATTCCCAATGTGTTATATGCAATAATGTCCTTTTCTTCGAAGAAAATCTTCCCTACATCAAGGGCCAGTTGTGCCTCTTTGTAAGACTTAGACACCTCCTTAATATCGCTGACAATCGTTCCGTACGCAACATGGCAACCTTCGATTCCCTCTGCATTCAGGATCTCCAAAATGCCGGATGCCTGCTTGTCCATATCACTGTATCCTTCATACGCTTCCACTTCTCTCACAAGAACTGCACTCTTCTCATCCACTGCCGTAACGAATACTTTACATTTACTGCTTAAAATGGCACGGACATGCTCCAGCGTATTGACCTCCTTGTCTGTAGGCATTTCAACAATAAAGATAACACGTTTCACTTCTGTGTCAATATGCAATTTTTTTGCACGATTGTATATATCTACCAACAGGAGATTGTCAAGTAACAAATTCTTGAAAAAGTTGTCCTTGTCAAAGCGTTCCTTATACGCCGCGAGAAGACCTTGAAGTTGAAATGCTGCCATTTTACCGACTGTATTCACTTCGCTTCCATTGCCCAATGCCACTAATATGTATTCCAACTGATATTCATCATAAATTTTCAGAAATAAATAGTTTTTTTCCTGCTTACTGTCAGCCATGGATTCTGCAAATGTACGTGCTGCCCCGGCGCATTCCTCTGCTTTCGCACAAGTACTCGCAAGAATCTTCCCATCTGTATCCATAACGCACAAATCAACTGTTGTGATAGCCTTCATCCCTTCAAGTGTATTCTGAAGTATTTGATTTGATATCATCTTTATCCCTCCGTAACTAGTAACCTCTTTTCATCTTAATGCAAAATCGCAAAAAAATAAAGAGGAAAATCGCATGTTTTTATGCATTTTCCCCTTTTTTTGCCATCTCTTTTTTCAAAAACTGTCGTATGATAAATTCTTTCACCTTCATAAAACCTGTTTTTTCTTTTTTTAATTCGTCCAACAGGTTGCCGAAGCCCAACCAGACCTTTGCATTTACCAATGCCTGATTGCGGAAAATAAATTGCTCTTCCACTGGTGAAGGCAGTGCAGACAAGATACACTCGGCCTCAGCACCATTGACCAAATTCAGTAGCATGTCGTCCGACGCGGCATTTTCTTCCATCGTTGCCATGCCGACTACCCGCACATTGGAATAGTCCTCCTCCATGTACATTTCTAGTTTCTGAAGGTCTGCAACATCTTCTGCCAACAAGAAAACTCTGATACTGTTCTTGTGCAAAAAACGCATCACCATTTTGATAAATAAAAGTTCATCTACTTCTCTCAGACGTCGCTCGTCCGTCACTCCGGCTGCCTCTAAGATTCCTTTGTCACTTGCCAGAGCAATATCAAAACGTTCAAACAATTCCTTCGCCGTCTCGTCCTGCTGAAATTTTCCCAAGGTATTCATGGTTACCATCTCAACTACGCTCACCGGTTCCGTCTCCATATATGACACCACGCGCTTTACCGCGTCCTTTGCCGTAAGATTGTCAATTCCTAAACCTAATACTTGTATTTTCTCGTTCATAACCTCACCTGCTATAACCCAGTCTTTTGATTATAACAGATTTCTTTTTATTTCGCAACTCTCATTTCTCGACGCTTTTTGGTTACAAGTCCACCGATTTTTCCGGTTTCCTTTGAACTTAAGGAACGCCATCCCTCTTTTAAAACCTTATCCAGAAGCCCCAGTTCTTCCGCAATTTCATACTTCATTTTCTCTTCTTCTGTAAGTTCTGACAGACGTATTTCTTTTTTCTTAGCCATAGCAAAATCCCCTTTCCGTTTTGGTAAGAGGATTTCCTATTTTAATCGCTTTATTCGTTTTTAATGATAAATGTACAGTAAGATTCCGATCTGTACTGCAAAAATGAACGGAACTCCGAGATAGAATTTCGGTTTTTTTGTTTTGTGACGAAAACTTTGCATAGCTACATATGCTCCGACACTTCCGCCCACTGCCGCGATTCCGAGCAGTGTCTTTTCCGAAATTCGCCTGATCCCCTTCCTTGCATTCCATTTGTCTATTCCGTACATCAAAAAAGCAGTCACGTTTACTACTATGACATAGATGATCCTCGCATCCATCATTTCACCTCAATTTCTTCTGCAAGTGCAAAAGAATAGATTATCTTTTCTTTTACTTTTTTTTCGGTCAATCGCTCTAAAGCTTGCGCATAATAATCGAGCTGTGCTTTGTATTTGACAACAAGGTCTTGTGCTAAAAACGCTTTATCTGTCTTATAATCTAAAAGAACCAGACCGTCTTCCTCCTCGAAGTAAACGTCGATGATTCCCTGCACCAGCAAACACTCATCCGTTCCTGTCTCCGGATAGATTTTCTTCGCTTCCATTCCAAGCACAAAAGGCTGTTCTACAAAACATTGACCTTGAACACTCGCCTTTCGCATACGCCCGGCAACGGATGTTTGTAGGAACGTACAGATATCCTGCACACAGATGCACTCTGCCATCTCTCTGGATAGCAATCCCTGCCGCTCTTTTTCTGCAAGTTCTGCAATCAGGCTCTCCGCATCATACTCCCTTGTATAATCCAGAAGTTCCAGGAATCTGTGGTAGGCACTACCCCTGGAAGCACCGGTTAGTTCACCATCCTCCTGCAGGAATTTCGGCAACAATGGAATCACATCTTCTTCTTTGAATGCCTCGGTGCCATCCTGTTCCATATATGCTCTCTTCTTGAGTTCTGACACAGACAGTTTCTGTTTCATAATCTGACCGTCAGCATAGGAATATTGGAATGCAAATTGCTCCTCAATCTGTTGCTTCATTGCATCATCATAGGTCTGCTCTGTATCCCATTGCGCAAGAGCGTGTTTTGTCACTGTGCTGACAATCTGCTCCTCTGTCTCCTTCCAAATCAGTTCATCTACTGTAACTTTACGAACCTTCATTGGAACATGTTCTGAAAACATCATATGCCTATATGGTACAGCCATCTCATATTCTCCTAATATATCTGCAAAACATTGATTTCGAATCAGCGACGGAAGAACCCAGTCCATATATTTATTCGCCTTTGTCAAACTGTAATACGGCAGTTCCCGTTCTCTTCGGTTCAAGATGGAAGCCAAATGGAACAGTTCTTTTTCCATGTCTGCAGTCGCTCCACACAGAATCAATTTTTCCTTTGCTCGGGTCATCGCAACATATAGCACACGCAGTTCCTCAGCCTTGCTTTCCTTCTGCACCTTCTGCTGAAGTGCCTTTTTCAAAAGCGTAGGCGTCTTGACTCTGAGCGCAGGGTCCACCGCATCAATACCTACTCCCAGCTCTGGGTGTACTACGATACTCTGTTTCGTATCCTGCATATTAAACTGCTTGCCCATACCGACAACAAAGACAATTGGGAACTCCAGTCCCTTACTTTTATGGATGCTCATCAGATTGACAACATCCATCTTGTCATCCATCAGGCTGGCCTCACCGTAGTCGACATCATATTTCTGCAATTGCTCAATATAACGAACAAAATTAAAGAGACCTTTGTAGCTGGTGCCCTCAAATGCCACCGCCTTTTCTATCAGCATTTCCAGATTCGCCGCGCGTTGCTCTCCGCCCGGAAGTGCGGACACATAATCCATATAGCCGGTATTCTCCAACAGATTCCACAGCAATGTATGTATCTCTGTATACGGCACCTGCTCGCGGTAGCGCTCAAAGGAATTTAAAAAACCTCCTAAGCGTTCTCGAATCTCAGCACTATCCCCGTGTTCTGCATATGCGCAGACACCCTCGTAGAGTGTCTTTTTGTTTGTACTGCTTCGAATGATTGCTAATTCCTCATTTGACAGACCTGCAAACACAGACACAAGAACTGCTGCCAGCGGAATATCCTGTCTCGGATTGTCCAAGATCCTCAAGTATTGAAGTGCAAGTTCAATCTCATGTGTTTGGAAATATCCTTCCTTCGAACTGGTATAAGTCGGTATCCCGGCAGCATTTAAAACTCGCGAAAATGTATCTGTCCAACCCTTAAGACTTCGTGTCAGAATTACCATATCGCTGTAGTGCACCTTGCGGTAGCTCTCCGTCTGTCTGTCATAAACAGTGTGGTCAGCCATCAGCTCTTTCATCCGCTTGGCCACCATCTCCGCTTCCAGTTCAATTCTCTCCTCCGTTTTACTGTCCGGAGCCTCCAGTATCAGAACCTCCGTCTCATTACCTTCACGCTCTTCATAATCCGCACCTACATAGAGAGCGGCCTTCTCATCGTAAGCAATTCCTCCAAAGTCCGGCACCATAATCTGCTCAAAGACATAATTGGTACTGTCAAGCACCTCTCGCCTGCTACGGAAATTCTTGTGAAGGTCTATTCTCTGCTTGTGACTATCCTCCAAACTGTATGTATGGAATTTCTCCATAAACAGCTCCGGTCTGGACAATCGGAATCGGTAAATGCTCTGTTTCACATCACCGACCATGAAAATATTATAGCTGCCTTTCGACACGCCGGAAACACTAGTCAGGATTGCCTCCTGCACAAGGTTACTGTCCTGATACTCATCAATCATAATCTCAGCGAATTTTTCCTGATAACTCTCTGCAACCATGCTTGGAACATAAACGCCATCTTCTTCTCTAGTTAAAATCTGCAGCGCATATTGCTCCATGTCGTTAAAATCAATCAGATTCTTTCGTCTCTTCTCTTCCGCAAAAGCATCTGCAAATGTTTTTACAAGACTGGTTAAAGTCTGCATATTTCCCTGCGACTGCGCCATCTCTTTTTGAAGTTCGTGCACATCGTCGAAGAAATACTGTTTTGAAAGGTCCTTGATCAGTCCCTTCACTTCATCGCGAATATCTTTCACCTGCTGTATCTTTTTCTCAGACACCTGTTTATCTCTGCAAACTGCCAGTTTCGCCCACTTGAGATCAACAAGCTCCTTTTGCACCTCTCCAAACCCAACAGCATTCTGCAATTTTGAAACAAATGCCACATCGGAGATGAGCGCATCTCGATACATCAACGGACCATCTTCCTCTTCGCAGATGGTGATACCAAATTCCAAAAGCCTCTTCATATCTCTGAGATATTGTTTTACCTCGCGCATCATCTCGAGAACAAATGGTCTGCTCTCTAATTCCTCCACACTCTGTACATCATACTGTTCTGCACAGGAATCCAGCCATTTCTTTGGGTTCGGATAACTTCTCGAAAACTCATATAATTGTAAAATGAGTTCTTCCAATTTGCGGTCATCTCGTCCGGTCGCATAGCTCTCGACAAAATGGATAAAGGAATCGTCACCCTCTTCATAAAAGCTTTCCAAGACAGCTTCAACCACATCCCGTTTTAAGAGTTTTAATTCCCCCTCTTCACCCACACGAAATCCCGGATCCAAATCAATGGTATGAAAATAATCTCGAATCACAGACAGACAGAACTTGTGGATCGTTGTAATCTGTGCCTGATGAATCAGCGTTGCCTGACGTTGCAGATGCACATTGTCAGCTTGCTCCTCCAATGCCCTCTCAATTGCGCTGTGAATACGCTCTTTCATCTCGGATGCGGCTGCTTCCGTAAATGTCACAATTAAAAGATCATCCACATTGAGCGGTTTTTCATCTCTCGTCAATCTCGTAATAATTCGCTCTACAAGTACGGCCGTTTTACCGGAGCCTGCTGCAGCAGACACAAGGATATTGCGATTGCGAAGGTCTATGACCTGCTGTTGTTCTTTTGTAAATCTTACTCCCATGCATCCACCTCCTCGCGCATTTTCTCCAGTGCCTTATCGTTCCCCAGTTTTTCTAAAGTGCGGTACTCATGGCCCTCCATTTTCTCATCAAATCCACATACGGAATGATATGGACAGTAATCACACCCGGTGCTTCCACCCAATGCGTAAGGCCGAAGTTGTACATTGCCGGCAAGGATTTCCTTTCCCAATTCCTGCACCTGCTTTTTTGCATACTCTGAAATCACACGGAATTCTTCTTTAGACAACACTTTGGATGTCTTACTCAATCCCCCTGCCTGTGTTCTGGCTGCCGGAATCACCTGAGAGATACCTGTAAATCCTCTGTCCAAATGTTCTAACACCTCTTCAGACCCTTGCACAACACCATCCGGTCTCAATTCTTGAAGAATCATATCCTCCGCTGTTTTTCCCAGCACAGGCTTATCCACAATCGGATCTTTCATGCGATAATATAACAATCCCGCCGGAATCACTACCTTCTCCGGATGTCTTTTCTTTTGTATATCCAGAGCAGCGTTCATATAGACTACGAGTTGCATCTGAAGTCCATAGCAAAGTTCACCCAAGTCAAATGACTTCTCTCCGGTCTTATAATCAATCACCTTCACATATAATTTGTCTTTATCCTCGCACACGTCAATACGGTCAATTTTACCACCGCCAAATACCACCTCGTATCCTACCGGCACAAAATCTCCCTTCTGAAGCTGCTTCGTGAGTGCCCACACTGTGCGACGCAGCATGCGTTTCAGACGGAGAATCGTATATTCATTTCGCGCAGAGCTATAGAGAATCGAATTGCCATAATCCACAATGCACTCATCCACGCTATCTAACACGAATGTTTCCCGCACATCCTCCGGCACGTCTGTCCACGTATATCCACCCTGCTCCAATTTCTTGGAAAAACGCTCGATGGCTCCATGGAACAGGTTTCCCATATCCACTGCCTGAAACAGATACATGTCTCGTTCCCGCAGGCGAAGCCCATAACTCAAAAAATGCGCGTAGGCACAGGCAGAATATTTTTCTAATCTTGTCACACTGCTTTTTAGAATCTCTCCATACAATGCTGTGGCTGTCTCCTCGGAAAGATGTCTTTCCTCTCTGCAATAGAAGGCCGCTTCCACGAGTTGTTCAATCTTATGACTCCACTCCGGATGCTTCTTATACCATGTGTAGAGTTCCTGCCACTCATCTTTAAGTCCTTCGTGTTTCTTTTGAAGTCCCCGAATAATGCCATCCACTCCACCTTTCACCGTCAATTCTCTATCTCGAAGTGACTGCGAAACCTCATGTACTTTTAAGTTAGTAAATAATTTCATCAAATCAGATATCAAATATGCCGGGCGGATTGCCTTTCCATCGGAAGATGTTTTACTGTATGTCAAATAAACCTGCTCTGACGGCTTTGTCAAAACCAGGTACAGATAAAATTTCTGAATATAGGTCTGTTCCTTCGCATTTGGAGCCAAGACTGCGCCCTTCTCCTCAACACGCTGTCTGTCATATTCCGACAACAGGCCATTCTTACCAGAATTTCCCGGTATATAGATGTCGTTTACGCCGATAAAAAATACAACCTTCACATCTTTGATACGGCTTCGTTCCACATCGCCGACAACCACCTGGTCCATGCTTGGTGGGATGATGCCGACCTTTGCGTCCTCAAGTCCCGCATCCAACAGTTCACAGTACTCCTTCATGGAGATTCGTTCATCACCCAAAAGTTCTACAAACTGGTCCAGAAGTTCTATGACAATGCGATATACCTGCGCATATTCTTTTTCGAGTGCCAGTTCACCCTCCGCCTCAAACTTCACCTGATATTCTTTCACCTGCTTTTGCAGTGCTTCTCTCAAGAAGAACGCATGTAGTGCTTTCGTCACATCATAGACCGTCTTGTTTTTGCTCTTCAGCACCGTCATAACCTCTTGGATGCTTGCAACAAACTGCTCTCGAATGCGATTTACCTCAGCAAGTTCGGCCTCTTCCATATCTCTTGTTCTACGAATCCATTTTTCCTGCCATTTTTTATATCCACGGAGACCAAGTGCTAACACATAATTTTCCAGCACATCCACATCTCTCTGACAAATATTAGCAAAGCCTGTGCGCAGATATCGGAACACACTCTCATAAGTAAAATTCTGCTCTGCCATGTTTAAAAGGCTGCGTATGTACTCGACACAGGAATTTACCAGAATACTTCTCTTGTGATCCATAAAAACCGGCAAGTCATAACTCGCAAATACCTGCTCTATATGATTCGAATACGCATTGACATCCCCTGCGAGCACAGCAATATCCCGATAGCGATAGCCTTTGGTACGAACAAGATAGCGGATTTTCTGTGCAACAAAATCAATTTCTTCCTTTGGATTCCTTGCACAGCAAACCTGAATTGCATCCTGCTCCCTCTCATAGCGTGCCTTATCGTAACGGAAGAGATGTGACTCCAAAAAATCCAATGCTTCATTATGGCGGAACCGATAAATTGGTCTTTCATACAGGTAAATCGACTCTTCTACTTCTGCTCTCACCTCTTCGGCAATTTTCACCAGACCTGTCGCCATCTGCTTGCTAAGTGCAAAGAGCTGGTATGGGTGTTGGTACTGAAATGGATTCTCACGCTTATCTATCGTCACGGTAATCATCATTTTCTCACACACACACAGAAGTTCGCGCAAAAGTTTGTTCTGAATCGGTGTGAAGCCGGTAAATCCATCCAATACAATCACACTGTCCTTCAGAAGTTTTGACTTTGTCACAGCCATAGCTAATACATCCAAAACCTCGTCACTTGTGATATACTTGCCTCGTAAATATTCCTGAAACGCTTCATATACCACCCGAATATCATTGAGTTTGTAATGCAGATTCGGATACTGTTTGACAGACTCTATGATTGCATCCAAAGCTTCCGGTCCGATATCATATTGGGTGAATTCCGAGATGACGGATTTCATCTCATTTACATATCCCATCTTACGCAGATTGCCGCCAAGCACCTTTAACTTTTCTTCGTTATCCCCGGCAACCTTGCGAATGACAAGGTTTTTCCCTACATCGCTTAAGATCATGCGACTATTCTCTCCGGTCTCCGCAAGCACACAATGCGCCAAACGATTGAAACTCAGAACTTCAATATTCAAGATACCTTTATGTGGGCTTGCCATCACAAGATCCTTCTGCGTCTGCATAGTAAACTGCTCCGGCACAAGAACGATATATTTCTTTTCCGGATGCTCCAATGCTTCTTTCGTCACCCACTGATACAGATAATGGGACTTTCCCGAACCGGAAGGTCCCATGACAAATTGCAAACTCATCTTCTACCTCTTACTTCACTTTCTCGTAGATTTCTGCCGGCACATAGCCTTTTGCATAAATGCCTTCACCACGATATTCTTCCTCCAGCAATTCACCATATTTGCGAATCATCTGAATCTTTCCTGCTTCTGCATAATCGTAAATCTTTTCAATCAAAACCTTCTGACCGCGAAGAATCTCCTCAATCACACTCTGCAGTTCATCCAATCCATCTCCATGCTTTGCGGAGATGCGCACAATGTGGTCTGCCCGGAAGTCTCGAAGAATTGCTTCTCCCTCCACTTTGTCCTGTTTATTGAACGCTGTGATAATCGGTTTGTTCTTGACCTCCAGATTGGTAAGTGTCTCATATACAATATACATCTGCTCGTCCACTTGCGGATTGGACGCGTCCACCACATGTAAAATAATGTCCGCATACTTCGCTTCTTCCAAAGTACTTCGGAATGCCTCGATTAAATGATGTGGCAACTTACGAATAAATCCTACCGTATCCGTGAGCAGCACCTCCTGTTTGCTTGGAAGCTTTAGGTTTCGTGTGGTCGGGTCAAGTGTCGCAAACAGTTTATCCTCTTCCAGTACACCCGCACCCGTCAATGTATTTAACAGCGTGGATTTTCCCGCATTCGTATATCCCACAATTGCAACTACCGGAATCTTATTTCTGCTTCTCTGCTCCCTTGTAACCTCACGATGACGCTTTACGTCCTTGAGTTCACGATTGAGTTGTGCGATACGGTCACGAATGAGGCGTCGGTCCATCTCCAACTTCTTTTCTCCCGGACCTCTTGTTCCGATTCCTCCACCAAGTCTGGAAAGTGATTTTCCTAATCCTGTGAGTCTCGACTGACGATACTTGAGCTGTGCCAGCTCCACTTGAATCTTACCTTCATTGGTCGATGCACGCCCTGCGAAGATATCCAAAATAATAAGAGTTCTGTCCATGACCTTCGTATCCAGTACATCCTCCATATTTCCAAGTTGAATCGGAGAAAGTTCATCATCACAGATGATACCCGTCGCTTCGGTCTCCCAGAGCAAATCCTTGATTTCCTCTAATTTCCCTTTTCCGACATAAGTTCCCGGGTGAATCTGGTCTAAGTTCTGAATCACACGCCCCACTGTCACAGCTCCCGCCGTAGTAGCCAGTTCCTCCAGTTCATTCAGAGATTTCTCCGTGTCATCATGATCGCTGGTGCTGACACCGACTATGATTACCCGCTCCTGCGTCTCTTTTAAATCAATCATTTCTGCCATATATCTTCACTACCTCGTCTCTAAAAACTCTGCCTCTTTTTCTACTCGACTGTCCTCCGGGTATTGCTTCACATACTTGTCCATCTGTTTCTTGGCCGCATCCCAATTCGACATTTTTTCATATACTGCAATCAGGTTAAACTGTATCTCCTGCTCCAACTCCTCTGTCAAATCCTTGCATTTTAGGCCTTGCTCATAGGCATCCAGTGACTTATCGTATTCCTCTGTCTCCAAATAAACTGCACCTAAGAAACTACAGAACACAGCGGTTTCCTTTGTGTCATGTTTCAATGCAAGTTCAAATGCTTCCACGGCAGCCTCGTATTCTTCAAGTTCAAAATAAGCGATTCCCAGTCCACGATACGCTTCATCCAGATTGCGCTCCTTTTTTACATCCTTTTCAAATGCCTCGACTGCCTTTTCATATTGACCTTCTTTCAACAAAGCAACACCTTCCTTGATATTGCCTGTACATCCTGTCAACAATAGTAATATAATGAATAATCCTGCTATTTTCTTCATAACGAACCTCTCATTCCGCAATAATCCCTATTTTAGTATGCATGCTTTAACAACAAAAATAAGGAACTTCTTCATAAATTTTATTATGAATGATGTTCCTTATTTGGTCAACCTTATTTTCTTTTCCAATCTTCTCTGTTACTATAAGTTCTTATATTCATCTTCAAAATGCTTGCGAATCCATTTCTTAGCCCTATATAATTTGCTGTATAACACGTCTTTTGATATGCCCAATTCATTTGCCACTACGTCATGTGGTTTTTCGAGACAAAAGATTAAATTCACAATCTGATACCAGGACTCATTCTCTTGACGCAAACTCTCTAATACCTTGCTGATAAAAACCCTCTGTTCTTGATTCTGCTCAGCTTTGATATATTCATCCTCAGCACTATATTGCGGCATGTCCTCTTCAGGCAAAATATCAAGATACTCTCCATGCACCTCATGCTTTCTATCCCGGAACCAATTATAAGAAAAATTCTTGGCAGAATTAATCAAATAGGCTCGTATACATTCCTCATTCACCTGATCAGCATGGCGATAAAACTGATAGAAGACCTTCTGTGTAATGTCCTGTGCCGTATGAACGTCTTTTGTGTAATATAAACTCACTCTGTAAACATCATTCTGAAAAGAGCGATAGATGTTATCGAATCTCTTTTCCTTTATCGTTTTGTATTGCATCGTCCTGACCTCAACCTGCGTATCTTGCTTTTATTCATTGTAACACATAATTCATATTTTATAAATAGAACATTCCAAAAACTTTTACGTCGACAAAAGTCGAATATTTATTATTGTTTTCGTTGCATTTCCATTTTATCATATAACTATATACTTGGGAGAACTGCTATGGAATACAAAATCACAACAAAAAGCGTTTTGCACCAATTAGGAATCAGCAAATCGTACAGTGGATATGATTATATCTTGTATGCATTCGAACTGATTGAACAAGATGAAAATGTTCTAACCGGTATCACAAAGATTTTATACATTGAAATAGCAAGGAAATTCCATACTTCTCACATCTGCGTGGAAAGAAATATCCGCAAGGTAATTGAAGTTATATGGAAAAATCATGAATCAAACCACACCTTGCTTCTCAAAATCTTTGGCTGTATTTTTGTAGAATCAAAACCTTCTAACAAGGAATTCCTTGAACTACTATATGCATACATAAAATCACATAACCTGTTTGAAAAAATATTGCACAAAGACAATTTCATTTGCCCAATTTCTAAAGATGTTTGCATCGCGTATACTAAAATCGTCGAGAAGTTAATAGACTTATAATCACAAATAATATCTGTTCAACCTCTTACTACCTAAAGGAAATGATAGTTAGTCCTTTTATTATAAGACACAAATTTTCCCATTTACTGACGCGCAACACTATTTTTTCTTTTATATATATCTCTTAACAATTCGCATGGTATGCTTCATCTGCCTCCCACACATCAAATCCATTATCCTTTAAGATGCTTACAACCTTCGAAGGATTGTCAGACTTAAGAACTGCAGAAGCATCCGCTCCATTTGCAAATGCATACATATATTCCACATTTACACCACTTGCCATAAGTTCGTGCATTGCTTTGCTAAGAGAACCCGTTGCATGTGGCACACGAAGTGCCACAACATCTGTAAGCATAGAAGTAATTCCTGCATCTTTCAAAACTGCTCTTCCTTTTTGAGGATCAGAAACAATCATACGAAGCATACCGTAATCTGCAGTATCTGCGAGACTTAAGGCTACAATATTTACATCGTTTGTTCCAAGTGTCTTTAACACTTCGTCCAAACGTCCTTCTCTATTTTCCAAAAATACAGATAATTGTTTAATCGTCATTTTGCTTACCTCCTACAGATTTCTCTTGTCAATGACGCGCTTTGCCTTACCTTCGCTGCGTTCGATGGTCTTAGGCTCTACCAACTTGACATGAACAGAAATTCCAAGTGCCTGCTTCAAAACGCCTGCTATCTTATTCTTGAGGCCTTCAAGTGCGCGGATTTCATCTGAGAAGTAACGTTCATCTACTTCTACCATAACTGTCAGTTTGTCGAGATTACCTTCACGCTCTACAATCATCATATAATGAGGTGCAACCTCTCCTCCCATACTAAGAAGCGCTGCTTCTACCTGAGTAGGGAATACATTCACGCCACGGATCACTTTCATATCATCGGTACGACCTTTAAACTTAGAGATTCT
>JAZNHX010000063.1:0-3377 GCA_045577115.1 Faecalimonas sp.
GGATTTCTGACCGCTTCTATTTTCGCGGTTCTTTGTCCACCGATTTTTCGTAGTGCAAAGTTTGATAAAACATCCGGTACATCGTCAAGCTGTTTCTTGCCTGACACCGAATATCTTTTCAGTAGGCTCATAAACACGCCATAATCTTCTTTTGGCGTATATAACGACTCATCTTTGAAAATTATATGCTGCATTATCCATGCCGAACATTGATATATTTTCGCTTCTTTGTTCGTTTCCGTTGGGCGGTCAGTAATATTACATATCCATCCCTTTTGCTCAACACGTTTGTTGACTTCCATGGAAACGCGGTCTCCGCCGTTGTTGCTTTCAAACTCGCAATCTATAACCTCATTGTTGACGATAATGTTTGCCGAATTTTCGTATTGCATCTCATAATCCGCTGAATTATTGCAGACAACATCCACAAGGTAATAGTCATCACCGTATTTGTGGAATATAGGCAAAACAAAGTAGTCAGTTCCCTTTCCCTTGCTATCGCATTGTCCCTCTATTATCTCAGGCTCGCCATGTGGCAAGTTTAAGTATCTTCTAAGCTTGTCATTTGGAAATACAAGTCCTTCACGTTCAATAGGCTCTTGCTTATACAAGCATTGATAGCTTATATCGTCCATAAGCAACGCTTGGTCATTAAAGAATTCAACTGTCATTGCTCCAAACTCATACATGAAGTTTGATTCTCCGGTGTTAGGGTCTATATCTGGTATTGAAATGGCTTTCACCCTTGGGTTTCCATCGTACATATCAATGATACGACCAATAACATCCCGAACGCTCCATCGTGTAGCAATATGTATTTCTTTGCACGGCGTTCCTTCACTGTTCGGGATTTTTCTCTGTCTAGCATCTACCGCGTATTTATCCCATAGCTTTTCAAGCGTAAGTGGGTTTAAGGCTTCCTCAATTCCGCCAATCATATCGTCAACTAGCAAAAATCTACTCGCACGTACTTTTCCGGCGTTCTTACTACCCACAGACGTACATTGCACGCTAGGGAACGCTTTAAACTTGCCAACGTTAAACTGCTCTAGCTTGGCATCCGTAGACGTTACTTTCAAGTTTGGGAAGATTTCGCTCCATGTGTATTCAAGGTTGTTCGTAACAATGTCATACATTCCGTTGTAGTACATCTTCGTAATATCTCCGGAATGTGAGTAAAACAAATTGAAGTCGTTCGAATACCAACCTATCACAGCCGCATTGAAAAACTTTTCACAAGTTGTTTTCGCAGTGCCGGGTGGCATGGAGATACACAAAATGTCGTAATCATCGTTTATCATTCCTTGAAGGCCGCCAATAACTCCATGACCTATAAGCTGTTTGTGTCTTGGCATATAAAAACGCTCTCTTGGTATTCTCTTTTTCTCCAAGTAACGCATGAAACTGTCAACTTGATAGTTCTGTGCTTCCATCAGCAATACTTCGTAGTTCCAATCTAGAAGTTCATACCACGTATCGTTCGCAAAAGCATATTTTTCCAATTCCCACAAGTTGCCACCGGTTCTTTGAACGCAGCAATTGTTAATCAACTCCTTTGTGCGTTTAGATACTTGCAGACCGTAATTCAAATCTTTCTCGCCAACAATCCCCACTTTTGAAGCGTCAATCATGGCACGTATTACGTCTTCATCTATGCCGCGCTTGGATATGTAGTCTTCATACCCCATGACGGCTCTTTTTAATTCTTCTGACAAATAAAACGCACCCCCTTATGGCTCTGTGGTAGGTGCGTCTGTATCTCCTCCGGTTTCTTCCGGATCCTCTTCTGTAATTTCTTCGTATGCCAATTTGAATTGCTCGTCATTCATAACGTCGTATGTGCCATCTGCATATTTGATTATCCAATAGCTAAGTGGCACAAGCCGCATTCCGGTTCTTGTCTTTATCGACAGGAGAATATCTCGGCTGCCATTATACGACAAGTCCAGATATAGGTTTTTGTTCTCCATGAACTCTAACATACTGGCAATATCCCATTGCCACTGATACGCTTCTACGATTTTTGTTAAACTTCTATACGACATTTTTACCTCCGATTATTGAAAATGAACCTTTAGGTTCGTGTCTACCGGCTTCCAATTGGTACACCCTTTGTTGATGTCCAAGTCTGCACGTCCACGATTCTCAGGACAGCTACAATTCTTCCCATGTAGGCTGATATATGCACAAGTGTAACAGCTACCCTTGTAATCACCCTTAAAGAACGTCCATGGGATTCCATGGTCACAGCACAGGTATTTAAAATACTTCTGTATTGTTGGTGGGCTAATCCCAAGTTCCTTAGCCGTTCCATTTATTGACCGTTTTCTTGTAACAAATTCATTAAACATTTCTATGAACTCAACAGGTGTTATATCTGCTTTTGCCATTCTTATTATCCCCTTTTTTGTTTTTTGGAATTTTTTAGAAGTGCATTATAGTCTCTACTCGACCGCCAATCTTTTCCCATTCCTCAAGAGTATGTAATTCTTCTAAGTTATCATACGCATACCTAGCCTTACATCTAGGTATTTTATATGTTTTATCGCCTTTTAAAAATTCTATAAAACACCTATCAATACTAACCCGCAAGTTGTCTACATATATCTTCTTACCATCAGTTAAAACAATTACATATCTTCCAGAATCCATATCTCTATTTCTCCTATATTGCTTGTGGATAATCTATATATTCTACCTCTATCACTTTATATTATTATCTCTTATAGTGATGTGTGTTAGATATATTTTATATATATAACCGCTTTTTATTTTTGAGGATATTTGGGGGACTTAGTAGCCCGGTTTGTGAAAATCCCACCAACCCCCAGGGGGTCTTTTTATGCCGTGTTGTGTTATTATCAAGATTATATAACTATTCGCGAAAGTCTTGTTTCGCGAAGTGTTATAACAATCCGATTGTACACAATCATAAGTCCCTATCCCCTTGTATTTGCTAGGTTTCTAGCCTTTTTAGTTCTATTCCGGCACGTTTCCAACTATTCCAGCTCTGTATTATCTCCGCTATTATCTGACAATAACCCCGAATTGTTTCCAAGCTTTGGAAGTTCGGCCGCTGTCAATGCCGTTTGCTTTGCGGTGTCAATCTGTATTGGCGCTATTTCTGTATAACCGTAAAGGGCTTTTAGTAGGAAAATTGAGCCAATCTTGTTGGACTCACTCGCGCCACGTCGAAGTGCAAGTTCACATTCTCTCACCATTCTTTTGTGAAAGTCACTATGAGCGGTGCTTAGTTCAGACGTGTAATGTTCCCCTTTGTGGTTGGCTTGCCATATAGATATATTATCTATTAACCTACCGTCATCATCATAATATAATTTATATCTCGTACTACTATTCTTCCATTTATTAATTGT
>JAZNHX010000064.1:0-4507 GCA_045577115.1 Faecalimonas sp.
CGGTAGCTTATAAATAATATATCACAGTCGACACCTTTGTTATAGGAATAAAAGTTATCTATGCCATGGCTACCATATTCATTGGGAGGGAAGAACATGAAAAACGAAATTTATAAGCAGTTGTATGCTGAACTTGAAAAATATGAACATTCCGGAGTATGTATGAGACTGAATAACTATCCGGCAAGCCCGATGCAGATTGTGACGGCACATATGGTGCGTGAAGAATCGGCATATATGAGGGATTATGTGTGGGATGACAAAGGACATGTGCGTGAAGTGACATTTCATAATATATTGGAAAGTTGATTTGACGAAAGATACCCCTCTGTCAAGATAATTAAATTTTTCTTAAATGGGAAATTTGTCGAAATAGTTAATGACGCGTGTGAAAAATATTGTTATAATAGATTCAAGTAGGAGGTATGATATGGAACAGAGAATCAGACCAAGAACGCAGCAAAGCAGAAACAGCAGGAGAGCATATTTAAAAAGAAGAAGAAGACAGGACCTTACAATTAAGGCCGTGATCTTTGTCGTACTAATAGCGAGTGTCATTGGTGGCGCATTTCTGATTAAGAAATTCGGACCGTCCAAGGATGTAGTAAGTGTTGATAAATATTATGGAATTCAAAAGGAAAATCAGCTTGCTATTACGATTGACAACGAGGTGGTCGGAGCGAAGGGAATGCTCTATGACGGCAAACCTTATGTGGAATATGCGGTAGTGCGTGATTATTTGAACAGACGTTTCTACTTGGATGTAAATGAAAACATATTGCTCTATACATTGTCGGAGGGAACCATTCGTGTTGATGTGGGCAGTAAGGATTATACACTTCAGAAGGAAACTAAGAGTAAAGATTATGTAATCCTCAAGATGGAGGGAAGCGAAGCATACATAGCCTTAGATTTTGTACAGGAATACACGAACATTTCGTTTGAGTTATTTGAAGAGCCTGACCGTGTAATGATTGTAAGTGATTGGGGCGAGACGACGGTGGCAACAGTGAAAAAGAAGACACAGATTCGAGAAGCTGCCGGTGTAAAGAGCGCAATTATAACTCATGCATCCAAGAAGGATGGCGTGACAATCGTTTCGGAAGATGGCAAGTGGAAAAAGATTCGCACAGAAGATGGCTATGTCGGTTATATCAAGTCGAATTGCTTAAAGAATCAGAAGGACACGACAATCTCCAGGGAGTTCAAAGAACAGAAGTATTCAAACATTTCAAAAGACTACACAATTAATCTGGCTTGGCACGTGGTAGGAAGCAGTGCCGCCAACAACACAGTTTTAGAGACGATTGCCAATACGAAGGGACTCACGACGATTGCTCCGACCTGGTTTATGGTAAAAAACACGTCCGGAGATATCACTTCATTCGCAAGCTCGCAGTATGTGAACTATGCTCATCAGTCCAATATTGAGGTGTGGGCGCTTGTCAAGGATTTTGATGGTGGAATCGGTTCGCCGGAGGAGACATTTGCACTTCTGAGCAAGACCTCTAACCGTGAGAACTTGGTGAACCAATTAATTTCCGCAGTCTTGAAGCATGATATTGATGGAATTAATGTTGATTTCGAAAATGTTTCGGAGGAATGCGGTGAGCATTATCTGCAATTTTTGCGCGAACTGTCATTAAAGTGCAGACAGAACGAGATTATTCTGTCGGTTGCAAATCCGATTCCATCGCAATACAGTACGCAGTATGACTTGGAGGAGCAGGGCAAGGTAGTGGACTATGTCATTATCATGGGATATGATGAGCACCACAAAGACTCGCCTGAGAGTGGCCCGGTTGCTTCTCTGGACTTCGTACAGCAGGGAATTAAGGATGCACTTAAGGAGGTTCCGGCAGAGAAATTAATCAACGCCGTTCCGTTCTACACGAGACTTTGGAAGGAAGTAGCCAAAACCGAGGAAGAACTCGCGGCGCAGGAAGGAACCGACGCAGCGGAATACCCATACAATGTGACCAGTCAGGCTTATGGCATGAACAAGATTAAAGTGGCCATTGAGACTGCGGGGGCAAAGGTTGTAGTAGATGAGGCTACCGGACAGAACTATGCAGAGTGGGTAGAAGGTGATGCAACCTACAAGGTATGGCTGGAGGATGAAGCGGCATTGGAGAACAAGTTGAAGTTGATGAAGGAATATAAGCTTGCGGGTGTGGCGGGCTGGAGACTTGGCTTCGAGAGTTCAAGTGCTTGGGAATTGATTTTAAAATATGTGAATTAGTTAGGAAGAAGGGCAGAATGAACTGCCCTTCTTTTGCATATATTTGTAACAAAAACTCTTGGAGCGAAACGTGAAAAGAAAAATAGAATTATTTATGGTGTTGTTCCTCCTAATGGGGGCAATTATTGCAAGTTACAAATTAAGCGAATGGACAGCAGATGTAGTAAAAGATAAGGTAAATGCGATTGACAAGGATCATCCGGTGATTGTGATTGACCCGGGACATGGCGGGTTCGAGTTGCGACAAAATCAGTAAGAGAAAGGTGCCGGTATATCTCTGGGTCTTTATAATCATGTTAACGTTAATGCTATAAATATATAAGCTAGCGTAAAATTTTATTAGGATAAATGAAAAGAGAACACCACTTTGTGATAAAGTATTAGGTGACAAAACCAAATTTATTACAAAGGAAGGTGTTCTCTATGTTTAAGAGTATACAGTATTTTGAAGAAAACAGCATTAAAAAGTTTGAAAAGTTGGAAGATGAGTTTTTCAAGAATCCGAAAGATTTTGCATCCTATGTGATTGGTCTCACAGAAGAACTGCACAATCTTGGTCTCAGAATGATACAGGAATCACTAGAAACTATGAACCAACTGCTAAAAGACAGTAGTAAAAGAGCCGAAAATTGGACTATAGACCAGCATAACTCCAAACAATTAATCACGTCACTAGGAACAGTAACTTATACCAAGACCTTATTTAAGAACAAGAAAACCGGCGCAACAGAATACTTGTTGGACAGAATCTTGGGACTAGATAAGCATGAACGAATGACAGAAGATGCTTTTTCAAACATTCTCGAGGAAGCTGTCCAGACTTCTTATCGTAGAGGTGGAGAAGAAGTTAGTCTCACTACGGAGGTCAGTAAGCAGACCGTCAAAAACAAACTTCATGAATTGGTGTTTCCTCAGAATGAAGAAGTGTTAAAGGAAAAGAAAGTGGTCGACTATTTGTATGTAGATGCAGATGAGGATCATGTTTCGTTGCAGTTCCGGGAAAAGAAAGGTGACCTTGTAATCAAGGAGAATCACCAAAAGAATAATTGCATTATAGCAAAACTAGTGTATGTGTATGAAGGCATAGAAAAGGAAGCACCTCAGAGCAAGCGCCATAAACTGGTGAATCCGTATTATTTCTGTCGAGTCTGTGATGGTGAGGCAAATAAAAAGTTTTGGGATGAAATATATCGTTATATTGATAACCATTATGATTTAAGCAAAATAAAGAAAATCTATATTAATTCAGATGGTGGTGGCTGGATTAAGAGTGGAATGCGAAGGATTGAGAATGTTGTGCATGTGCTAGATGAATTCCATTTGGAAAAATATATGATCAAGTTAACTAGTCACATGCAGGACAGTACAGATGATGCAAGAAAAGAAATCTATCGTTGTATACGCAAAGGCACGAAAGAGGAATTCACAGAGATAGTGGAACGGTTGAGAGACTGTTTACAAACAGAAGTCGGAAACAAACGACTAGATGACAGCCGGGATTATATCTTGTCGAACTGGACTGCAGCCAGACTGCGCCTTCTACACAGAGAAGGAGTTGTAGGATGTAGTGCTGAAGGGCACGTGAGCCATGTTTTGTCCAGCAGAGTGAGTTCACGTCCTATGGGCTGGAGCATCACGGGTATTAGCAACATGGCAGAATTGATAGCGTATCATAAAAACGGCGGAAACATGTTGAAACTTGTGAGATATCAAAAACAGGTCGCCCAGTTACCAATGGCTGTAGGAGCAGAGTATGATGTATTAGGTGTAGGGGATATACTAGCATCTGAAAGGAACCGGCATGGAGAATTGGGAAAATATATAGAAACGATCTCGCACCACATGCCATTGCAGAGTAAACAAGTTTTATTTCGAGCGCAAATATGGGGCTTATAAAATGCGCAGGATTGCGAAAAGAAGGCTTAGTCCTCTTGATTATAAAAGAGGCAGAAAGACAGCGCCTGTCAAGGACAAAGCCGAATTCGGTGCAAAGCATCCTTGACAGGACTGTCCCTTCTGCCTAAAAGGGCGCCCAAGAGGACTAAGCCGTAGTTTGCCCAGAAGGGCAACACAAACTTGCAGAAAAAGTCAATTAGGAGTATAGTGAAGTTGCGATTCAATACCTGATACATTATCAGAGTTTCTATGGGTGGATTCTAACTCATCAAGTCCTAAAGTAAATTTACGCAATCATAAATTACACAAATAAGTTGCTAAATTCAAAAAACTTTAGTACAATATTCGTATGTGAAACTAGAAACAAGG
>JAZNHX010000065.1:0-7920 GCA_045577115.1 Faecalimonas sp.
TGATGAAATGGCATATATGAATGTGAATAAGCGAGGAGGCACTTCGTCAACAGTAGGAGTAGACCAGAATGTACTTATCAAATATGCAGAGAAATATCGGGAGTTTATTTTAAAAGAAATAGATATCTTATCAGCAGAACAAAAGGAAGTAATTGTGTTTGTATGTGGCAAAAGAGACCATTATTTTGAAAAATTAGGAAAAGCATTATGCGCTAAAGAACCCGAAATCCAAAATAATATATTTACCTATGATTACCTAAGTAAAAAGATTACGTTTATTAACCTTACACATCCATCTGGAAGGATAAGTGCGGCAAATCTAGCAGAGGAAATGAATAAATGAAAATCTACCTAATCGATAGAAACTTTCACAAGTTCTCTTACCTTAAAGCGTATTTCGGGCGAGAGGATGTTGTGTTGGTCAATGACAGTTTTGAAAATTTTATGAGTAAAAACTATGTTCAGTGCGTGGTATCACCGGCCAATTCTTTTGGGCTTATGGATGGTGGCTATGATTTGGCACTGACTAATTGGTATGGAGAGCAATTGCAAGAAAGAGTGCAACAATATATCATAGAGCATTTCTATGGAGAACAACCTGTAGGAACAAGCTTTATTATTGAAACAAATAAAGATAATCAATATCTCATACATACCCCTACTATGCAGACACCACGACCAATAGAAGATCCGAGAGTGATTTATCAATGTATGCGTAGTACTTTAATAGAAGCAAGGCGAAACAACATTGAAAGTATCCTAATTCCAATGTTTGGTGGTGAATGCGGGCAAGTAAAATTGCAGATTGTTGCGAAAATGATGTGGAAGGCATATATGCAGTTAAAAGAAACTCCACAAAAACTTGACTGGCAATATGCTGAAGAAATGAAACTGATTCCGGAAAAAGATTTCAGAAGAGATATAAGTTGGGAGAGACTATTACATGAGCTTAATGAAAATTCGAAATGAAGATTTAATATTCGAAGACAAATGCTTTAAGGACCGAATCAATACAGAACTCCAGTTACTAGATTATGACTGGATGACTTACAACCTTAAGACGGTGTTTCCCACTAAAAATCAAGGGAAGCTAAAAGTTCTCTTTTGGTATAGCGGTATTAGAGATTCTTTTATGAAAGTAGAGCAAGAAGTGAATGGAAAGATAGAGAAGATAGAATATGAGTATGGAACAGATATCTTTGAAAAACATATCATAAAGTTTATGTCTCAACATTTGTCGCAATGGCGAAACGAGAGTGTGTTTAGTGGTGGAGATTTGGTGATAGATTTCTTTAATGATGTAATTGAATATGGACGAGAAGTAGAGCCGAGGGAGTGAATTCCTTCGGTTCTTTTATTTTATTTTCATTTTGGTTATTACAAACGAGATGGGACAATTTCAGTACATTGCTGGTGATAGTATTTAGTTATACAAAGAGAAAAGGAAGTGGCGATATGCAATTGTATGTAGATATTATCAAAGAAACTATGAAATCCAAAGAAATGCAAGAGCAATTAATTCAAAACATTCATCAACTCTCAAGATGGGAGTGGGCAAATATGATATGTAGTGTCCCTATTACGCTCGAGCGAAAAGCATACTTATTAGAGAAATTGAGTAGATGTACGGAGGAAGATGAGACAAAAGAATTTTACAAGCATATAGCGGAATACATCAGAGATTGGCTCAGAAGACTAGAACTAAAAGAAGGTGAAATCTTTTGCCTCTGTGGTTATTGCAATGAGCATGGAGAACGTCATCAGTTTGAAAGTGCACCACATTACAGTTTGGAAACGGCGATGGAATATCTGAATGACGAAACTGAAAAAGAAACCGTAATGCAATATTTGGAGAATGAGGTTATAAAGAGTGAAGAAGTAAATTATTGGTATGAACTCGAAAAATGGGAACAGGATAAAGAGGGAAATTTAGTAGAGACAGTTGAGTACCTGATATTAGATGGGAAGATTTGTTATGCTTGGGATATGGATGGGCATAACAGGGAATATTATCCAGTCAAATTTAGTTGTGATTTGGATCTGCCAACACCTGTCCGAGTGGGAGATATCGTTACGATTGATTGTAGACCAATTCAGCCAATTAGGCGTGTTTTGATTTTAGAAGTGGGCGAGCACAGGGACTGCTGCTTGCCACAAGGTTTATATGTTGGGAAAGATAAAAAATTGTATGTTGGTGCCATTAAACATAATTCTGTATTTAAGGATTCACACTGGACTGTTTCAAGACCAGAAATTCCTGCTTTATATTGTGCAGAAAAATATGAAGGTGTATTGCTGGAAGAAGAATTGATTCTGCGAGAAATTAGTCATTGGTTGCAAGGAGATGAAGCAAAGGGAAGGGCATTGTTTGAATATATGTACAAGAATGACGACGTACAAGAAATACTAGAGTTTATGCAGAAGGGAGAAGTAGAATGTTTACATTAAAATATACAAGTTCCTTACCGGAATTACAAAAATACCTAGATATGAAACTTGGAGAATACATAGAGAAAAAAGAATTAGAAGAAGAACAAGCCTTTCGTGTGAAAATCCATTACGATGAAGAAAGACGATTGTTGACAGAACATGTATACGGGTCGCCACAAAAGTTAAAGGAAATGTGTTTCATGGCATTTCTGGGACACCTTGCAAAAGAGAAAAAGATTAAGGTTAGTAATGTTGTAACTCAGTGTCCATTTATACTCTATCTGCTAGGAGTGTTATCTTATGATGTATTTGAAGAAGAGTATTATGGAGAGGAGTTGTATCAAAAAGGAAAAATAAATTCCACACACTATTATGTCAGTGAGAAGTTTTATGAAACTTGTAAAGACGATATTAAGCAATTTCTAGACCAAAGCGGATATATATACATGTGGGAAGGAAAACCACCTGTTTGTTCCGATTCTGCACTTAATCGAGAACCGGCAGGGGTTGTTGTGTTTCCAGTGGAAAACAACCTGTCAAAGCATGTGGATGAGTTTGGGAAATTATATGATGGAACAGATTGTGTTTTAGAAGAAAACTCATTGGATTTATATCCACAAGGCCAGTTCTATCAGTTTCTTTCTATGCAACAAGAGAGGTGGGAACTATCAGAAGAGGAAACCAAAATAATTGAGGCATACACCAATCAAGAGGCTGATAAAACAACAGTTATCAAGATTTTGGCGTCAGGAATGATTAACAGTGGCTACGAATCATGTTCACATTACTATGATGTGATGGAGAATTTTCAAGATAATATTTATTCAAGAGAGGCTTTACATGGGCATTTATTGGAGCATCAAATGCCCGAAGAGCAAGCATTGTATTGGACGGAGTTGATACGTAGAGGAGCGTTAAAGAGAAAATTACAGCGACAAGAAATTTCTTACTCTGATTATGCAGAATTATATATTGCTATCGGAAAGGAACGAATTGATTTATTTAGCAAAGTGAGGTATATGCCGTCTTGCTGGAGTGTGTTGGAAAAGTTTTATCGATTGATAGGGCAAAAGGACACTGAGAAAGTCATAGCAGTTGATTTTGACGGCACATTAAGCCTAGGCGAATGGCCGAACATTGGACCTGCAAATGAGGAGCTGATTAGATTTCTAAAAGAACAAAAGAAAAAAGGAGACAAATTAATTCTTTGGACATGTCGTGAAGGAGAGGCGCTAAATGAAGCAGTTGAGTGGTGCGAAAGAGAAGGATTAGAATTTGATGCAGTGAACGATAACATTCCGGAAATGATAGAACGTTATGGAACAAATAGCAGAAAAGTGAGCTGTGACTATTACATTGATGATAGAGCGGTATGGACGAATGCTTTTGGGTTAATGAGGTAAAACATGGATGACAAAAGTATTCGAAAAATATTAATATCCTACCTCAAAGCCAAACACAAAGAAATCCGTATTTATCAAGAAAAAAGTATAGGAAGTTCCATTTGTGATGTAATGGCTGTCACAGACTGTTTAGTGGGATATGAGATAAAAAGTGACTTAGATAACTATGAGCGATTACCAGACCAAATTAAAGCATACGACCAGTTCTTTGATAAGAATTACTTGGTAGTAAGTGGAAAACATCGTGCATCTGCAACAGATAATGTTCCGAAATATTGGGGAATTATCTGTATCTACAATGATGACATTGATATCGTAAGATACGCGATGACCAATCGCAATATGTCTTATCGAAAACAGTTATCAATATTATGGAAATTAGAGTTAAAAAACATACTAATCAAGAATAGCATGCCTATATATGCCCAAAAGGAAAAAGGGTTTATCGCAGACAGGATTGCAGAACATGTACAGCCGGTTCTTTTAAGAGAGCAGATTGCCTCAGAACTTCTGCATCGTGATTATTCCGTTTATGATGCCACAGATTATAGTATATACCACAAGCAAGAGGATGATTTTCCCACTTTGGAAATCATGGATATGCTCTCGGAAAAGGATTTTACAAATTTTACTTTGGACCAATGGATTGAAATATATCAACAGGCCAATAAGGCGAAAGAGGAGAAAGAGAGAATATATCAGGAGCCGATTCCCGAAAGAACCGTGCATGAGATTCTTTATACAGATATTGAGGTTTCACTGGGTGTTCCTTGGGTTGATGTAGATATCATAGAGACATTTATGTATCATCTCTTAGATAGGAAATACTGGGATAACTATAGACATGTCTCGTATGAGCCTGTTACAGGTAGTTGGAATATCAGTAACAAAAGGTATCTAGGAGAAAACAATACAAATGCAGAAGTGAAATATGGACTAAAGAGATACAATGCTCTATACATACTAGAAGCAACATTGAATTTACGGGAGATAAAATTGTATGATGGCGGAACTGTTTATAACGAACGGGATACCCTTGCAGCATTAGAAAAACAAAAGCTGATTCAAGAAGAATTTAAACGTTGGATATGGGAAGATGAAGACAGAAGATGGCAGGTTGAAGAAGCGTATAACAAATTATTTTCTAGATACGAACTTCAACATTATGACGGAAGTCATCTTACATTCCCAGAAATGAATCCGGGGTTCGATCTATTTCCGTATCAGAAAGACGCAGTTCAAAAAATTATTGAGTCAAAAAACACCTTATTGGCATTTGATGTAGGTGCCGGGAAAACGTTCATTATGATTGCAGCGGCAATGAAAATGCGTAGGGAAGGTATCTCGCGAAAAAACATGTTTGTAGTTCCGAATCATATTGTGGGACAGTGGGAAAAAATCTTTTCGGAACTATATCCGAATGCAAAGATTTTGGCAATTGAGCCAAAATCCTATAAGCCCGATATGAGAAATAAAGTTCTGAAACAAATCCAAGAGGGAGATTATGATGGAATCATTGTTGCGTATAGCTGCTTTGAAATGATTCCGCTATCAGTAAATTCTGTTTTAGACAATATGAATCGACAGTTAGGAAGATTGGAAGAAGCGGTTGCAAGCTTGAGAAATAGAAGTGGATATACGATGTGGGGTGCAACTCCCATATCTCAAGAAAAGCAATATATAAGAAAATTAACGGAAGAGTTTCTAAGCAGTATGTATACTACGGGCTCTTCGCAAATTACATTTGATATGCTGGAAATCAATACACTTTTTGTGGACGAGGCGCATAATTACAAAAACATCCCAATTAAGACGAAACTCAGAAATCTAAATGGAATTAACACAAAAGGTTCTTCTAAATGTCTTGATTTATTACATAAGATTCGATGGGTTCAGCAAAATAATGACGGACGAGGCGTGGTGTTTGCAACAGGAACACCGCTATGTAATTCCATTGCTGATGCTTATGTCATGCAAATGTATTTACAATATGATGAACTGCAGAAAAGCCATTTGGATGTGTTTGATAACTGGGTAAAGACATTTGCACTGCCAGAACAATTATGTGAGATTGATGTGGATACCTCTAAATATCGGTTTGTTCGCAGATTTGTCAAGTTCTTTAACTTACCGGAACTTTCTCGTATGTTTTCACAGGTTGCTATTTTCCATGCTGTAAATAACAAGGAAAGTTTGCCTGAGTTTGAAGGATATACGGATGTGGTTATCAAGAAATATGATGAATTGACGGATTACATGTCGGGCCTTTGCAAACGTACAGAGCGCATTCGGACGGGTGAGGTGGATAGAAAACATGACAATATGCTAAAGGTAAGCACGGATGGAAGAAAAGCCGCGTTGGATTTAAAACTTGTTGGAAAGGAGCAGCCATATAATCAAAGTTCAAAAGTTTACAATTGTGTGAAAAACGCAATTGAGCTATATGAAAAGCATCCGTCAACTACGCAGCTAATCTTTTGTGACTATTCAACACCAAAAGGTGCTGATTTCAGTGTATATAAAGAACTAAAAGAAAAACTCGTAGGTGAGGGCATTCCCGCAAAAGAAATTGCATTTATTCATAATTATCAAACGGAAAGTAGAAAGGTTGAATTGTTTCGAAAGTTCAATGCTGGAGAAATGCGTATTCTTATTGGTTCTACATTCAAATTGGGAATAGGCGCAAATGTGCAAGTAAAGCTAAAAGCAATACATCATTTGGACGTTCCGTGGAGACCAGCCGACATGGTACAACGTGAGGGTCGTATTATACGAAGAGGAAATGAGAACGAAGATGTTTTCATATATCGTTATATTACGGAAGGAAGCTTTGATTCGTATTCATGGCAGATACTTGAAACAAAGCAACGCTTCATCTCGCAATTTCTTACCGGTAGTTCTTATCAGAGAACGGCATCTGATCTTGAAAATAATGTGTTAACTTATGCCGAAGTAAAAGCCTTGGCATTGTCAGAACCATTGATGAAACAGTTAGCTGAAAAAGAGAATGAAATAAAGAACTTACGTATTATCATCGCGAAAGAAGAAGAAACACATAAAGATATGGAGGAGGAATTGCAACAATTATCTGAAAAATTTCCATTGGCCCGACAACGATATTGGGCATCGACAGAATTTGCTGAGATTCTTTCTAAGAAAAAGGCAAAAGAATTTCAAGAAGAATACCAAAAACTTAAAGATGTTTTAACAGGCGAAGTTCTCTCCGGAAACAAAAGAATGGATATGGAATTAATGGTTATGGGATTTGCAGTTGTTATTCCTGATTATAAAGAGGATGAAAAGATGTGTGTTTATTTAGAACAGAAGCAGGTGCAATATCGAGTGGAAATGGGAGAATTGCCAAATGGAAATGCAAGAAGGGTTATCAATGTCTTGAAAAATTTTGGAAAGATTGTTGAAGAGGACTTAAAAGAAATGACACGAATATCAGAACGAAGAGAGGAATTACAAAGTATGATTACGACCACAAAAGAAGAGTCTGTCTATTCGAAGCAATTAAGGCAGTGCGAAAAGGAAGTGGAAAATCTAAAAGAGATGATTCAAATGAAAGGATAGCATTAAAATATATGGAGGTAAAGAAGATGTGTGATATAGAAAAAATGTTACTTGAAGGCAGACCTATTTTTCCTGTCGTTAATCTTAAGGGTGAGGTATGCGGAGCCGTTGGAAGAAGTTCAAAATTACAGCCCCGGTATATATCTACTGCAAAAGGCTTTGTCGGGAATATACTTACTAAAGAAAAAGTAATTATTCTTACGGAAGGTTATGTTGATGTGTTATTGGCTCAAATGCAGAGAGTGGACAATGTTATTGGCTTTGTTGGTTTAGATATAAGCGATGAAACAATTGAATTTTTCAAAGAAAGAAACAAAACGGTAATCTTATTTTTTGACCAAGATAATCTGGGCAAAAAGAGTGCTGTTAAAACTGCTGAACGGATGAAAATACGGGGGTTGAAGTATACATATTTGAAACGGATACTGCTATTGATATGCAACAATATCTGATGCAAGGCAATTCGGTTGAAAGTATTATGAAAGTAGCAAACATAAAGAATAATGGTGAG
>JAZNHX010000066.1:0-6734 GCA_045577115.1 Faecalimonas sp.
GATAAAATGTATTAATAGGAATCTTATCTGCTGGTACACCCTTAAATAAATCATCAAATGAAAATGCATCACCTTTATCATCAAGTACATATTTATTATGTAACTTCTTTAATTTATTGGATTCTTCATTCTCATTCATCAATCTCGCCGCAAGGTATGTATCCCATGTGCAGTAAATATCTTTAACGCCGAGTTGATTTCTGATTACTCGCATATCGAACTTGGCGTTAAACATAATAATCTCTGGATTATATGTAAGTAACCAATTTAATTTATCTGCAACTTGTTTCTCTGTAAGCTGATTCTCCACTCTTGCACCAGTTACATATGAAGTATGATTAATTGGTACATAAGCCGCTTTATGATTTGGTGTATAAATACAAAGTCCAACAATACTGTCCAATATTGGGTCAAGCCCTGTTGTCTCTGTATCTATACTAATTACACCATTTATTCTACAGCAATCAAAATATGCTAATAATTCTACCTCATCTCTAATGATTAAATAATCATCCTTAAACTGTCCGAGATTTTTTTCGACCATTGCTTTTATCTGATTGATTTGAGCTAATAGTGAATTTCCACCTCGGACAGTTGTTTGTGCCTTTCTACTTGTATTTGATTTTTTAGCAAGTTTATTATCTTGCTCTCTTCCTGCCCGTTTTGGAATATTAAATAAAGGCATATTATTCTCCTGTTAAGCCGACTGTGCAAGACTCAAGAAAAGAAGGATTGAAACAAAATCATTGCACAACATTGTTTATTTGTACTGAGAACAAGTGCCGACATATAAACTAATTAATACACATCTCTACCACGAGGCGTTCTACGTCTCGGAGCTTCCTCACGCTCTCTACTTTCTCGTCTACGAACAGGAGCTTCATCTTCATCATCTTCAGGCGGGAAATATCCTGTCTCTAAAAATGCATCCATATCTTCCGCTGATTTATCGAGAACAAGACCACCAAGAGGATTAGGAACTTCCGGCAAATCTTCAAGAGTCGTATTATCTTTATCTGCTGGATAAATCTCATACGTAGTAGAAGTGTCACCCTTTTTTCCGCTCCGCTCAATATCAAAAGTATGTGAACAAAGCGGTGTATCAGAATTAGAGTATCTACTACAAATAGATACCATCTTCTGTACGAATTTCTTTCCTCTCTCCCAAATCTGCACTTTATCTTCATCTACATTATAGACAGGAATGAACAGCTTTACTTGTGTTTGCTTTTTCTCACGGCAGAATGGACACTTATCTATCGGGTCTCTATAATCCCTCAGACAGTTTACATATCTTTTTCTACCATCTTCTCCTTCAATCTGATGTACTGCAAACGCTTCTATACTGTCAACTCCATCATACATGAATCTAACTCGTGCAGTATCACCATCATCTTTAAGTGAGAAAAATCCTGCTCCACCTTGACCACCGTACTTGTCTACTTCATCATATCTAACTCTTCCCATAGTTACTCCTTTCAATAGTATTTATAGTTATATTATTCACCAGACAACGCTTTTTTCATAGCTTCATACGTTGCCGAGTAAATTACTTTGTAAAGACGTTCCCAATCTTCTTCTGTAAAAGAAGCTACAGATTCACTAACTGGAACAGTTATTTCTTCTGATATGTATTCTTCTTTTTTAATGTTAAACTTAGCTTCGAGTGCATCTGCTACCAACACAGAAATTCTGTTAGTTTCAAACGCTGAGGAAAAATAAGTTGTACCAACACCAATTATGCGCTGTACTTCTGCCTGTGTAACTCCACGCCGTTTAAAACACCTCTGCAATTTTTCTTTGTCAATAGCTACCATTTTCTTTCCGCTCATACATTTTCTCCTTTTCATAGTGACTATAGTGCTTCGTTGTCTTTCGACTCTTCTATGATAACATGTATCATAATGTTTGTCAATAGTGTTTTTTCAAATTCTGCAATTCTTCTTTAGTGCAATCGTTAGCATCTTTTCTACCTTCTGGAAAGAAATACTCTGATATGATTTTAGTATTCCTCATATTCTTTCGTATTCTTTCTCTCGCCTTTAATCCTGCTTCATCCATATCTGTAGCGAGTATTATCTCTCTGCACGGCAACTCTCTAAGCTGTTTAAACTGAGTGTCATTACCAAGCCCGTTAAGCGCAAACGCCGGCTTATGTATTGTCCAAAATGATAGTGCGTCAAACATAGATTCACATACAATTACCTGTGAACAATCTATATGATATTTCGCACCGTACTCATCTTCCGCATAATTATAATATTCATATAATCCGTAAAGTGGTTTTTCTACCCCTTCTGGGTAATTAAAGAATTTACTCTTTATACTTCTCCGAGCAATAAACAGACAATTTCCATTAACATCACGTATAGGAAAGGTAATTGCTTGAGTGTCTGAATCCCAGCCCAAATCAAATAATTCAATAACTTCATCTGTCATTCCTCTCTCATAAAGATAAGGATGGATATATCTATATTTATCTAATTCTTCTTCTGTAACATATCCATCAAAATTCCCAGTGATATGTTTACCCGATTTATACTGCTGTGAATATTGTTTAACATTATCACATTCATTCCCAATACGAACACCAATGCGCCTAAAATCAAGTTCGACATCTTTTCTTTCCTCTACTTGCACTACTGCAAAGTTCTTTAATAACCATGTCCATCCCCATGTTCCTATTAAATCTTCATCATGTCCGAAACAATGAGATATTACTTCTGGTAAACTATGTACTTCCCCGCACGCAAAGCAGTGAAACACTCCATCACTTTTTCTTATGCCCGCAGATGGTTTTCTCTCCATTCCGTTGGAATGATACGGACATGTTATCTGAATGTGGTCTCCGCTATTTCTCTGTTTCGCTATAAGTGAAATATTGTTGGCTCGTAGTTGACTAACTAATTCGGTCAATATATCTGACAATTCACAATTAAATTGTACGTCATTTATTATCATTATCTAATCCTTTTACATAATTGCGCACTTGTTCATTTTCCCACATACGAAGAAGTTTTTGCCACATAGCATGTTCCATTCCAGAACTATGTTTTATTTGTTTTTCTATCCATTTTACTGGTATATCTGATTTTGTATTTATCATTATTTCTCCTTTACAACTTTTGCATACGCTCTTCTGACTTCTTCATCAGATACCGGGTTTTTGCCGAGGAAATGATACCCACGTCCACATGTAAAATCCGTAGTACGAAGAGGGCATCCCACACAGCTTTTGCTATGAGTACAAAACGTGTCCAAGTACTGTCGCATAACTTCTTCAGTGGTAAAAGACTGCTCTTTTTCCCGCTCATACTGCCGGATTTTCTCGATGGCTTCGGATGCTGTATTTTCATCGAAAATATTAGATGTTATTACCAGACCGAAAACCTCATCTCTTGTATTAGAATCCATAGAGGAAATCTTCCTCGCACACTCCCACACATCATTGAGTCCCTGCTGATAGGCTTCTTCGGCATCATGCTTTTCCTCGCAAATTTCGCAGTGCTTTTCCAGTGCATCGCAGTACCCTCGCTGATATGCTTCTTCCCTGACCTGCTCGAGGTCGGGTTCGGTGTAGGGTATAAGGTTCAACCCAGTATCATGAAGTCCCTTATGTCCTGCCATCATATACGGCATAAGAAGGTGTGAACTTCCTGCAAATTCCGCTATCTTATCCTCTGGAATCTCGATAATATACTTTCCCATGCTCTCAATCCTCTCCAATGAATGCTGGTACATCACAATCATCTCGCTCAAAATGTAACTCGCCAGTTTTTTCACACCGGTACTGCATTGGACATGTTAAATAGCCAATACTCCTATCAAGATACCGACATGAACCGCATTTTCCTTTTTCGGGAATCGGAAAAGGTTCCCATGCTATCATTGAATCCATCCTGCTCACTCCTCCCTTTCGCCGTAACTGCAAAAATCACTGTCTTTTGACCGCAGCATTCCATCCGGATGACAGCACTTGTCAGGTTCAACACGGTAGCGGCAGTCTTTGCATCTGACCACCTGCATAACATCTGCGGCGGGAAGGGCTTCAATCGCACCAACGTCAACGCTTCTTTCCACAATCTCGCCTTTGAAATCCCGCTCAATATTCTGTGGCAGATTCAATACATCTGCCTTGCGGATATATTCATCTGCCATACTTATTCCCCTTTTCTTTCGCCGTAACTGCAAAAATCAGTATCATGAAGCGGATACATGGTCAGCGCACCGCTCCGTTCACACTCTCGCAAAAATTTCCGGAAGTAACGGCAATCTTTGCATCTAACCACAGGAGCAACATCGGCAGAAGGCAGGTTCTCCAGAACATCAATTACAGCCTGCTTGCTTGCCTTTAACGCCTGTTCCGCAACTTCGTGCTTGCTCATGGCTTCTGTGTACTCCATCCAGATAGAGCCGTAGCGGTTCATGCAGTCTACAGCATCCTCTCTGCGGATATAATCACTCATGCTTCTTCTCCTTGTCTGTATCTATATCCTGCATAAAAACATAGAATCGAATGTCCGCTAATCGCTATAATGAGAAAAGCGGCTTCTATGATTTCAACCATCTTCTTCCTCCGATTCGTATTCATCGCACACCTGCGTAAAGTTTGAGACATACCCGATATAGTGTCCGTCTTTATTGCAGTGGCAAAAGACGTTATCTTCATGGCGCGTGCGCTTGTTGTACTTACATGAACAACAGCATTTGGACGCATCGGTTACTTCTGTCAGTTTCATGATCCTTTCTCCCCGCTTTTCCTCACGATATATCCGTTATCCTTCACGCCTGATTGTTCAAGTAATATATCTGGAATATCCCACCATTCACAATCCTTGAAAAATGCGTAGCTGTGCGGTATATACGGCGTTTTGATGCGGCTTGCGTGCCGTTCGCATTTTGTATTCTTGCATTTGGTGTAAAAGCAGAATGTAATGTCTTCACTCATCGTCTTCCTCCGCTTCATCCACCTAATCTAACAAACATCCGCTCGTTTTCATGTGGTGCTTTACTTTTGCCATAGTCTATATTCCACTCACGGACTGGAACATCCTTCATGTCGAGTCCTGCGAATTTCAAACTGATTCGCAATTCTGCATCTTCAAGTTTTCGTTTCTTGCACCAATCGTAAAACTCCTGTACGGTCATAATTCATTTTCTCCTATGTATCATAGCAAAAAGTTGTGCAATGCCTATTATCAGAATAGCAAAAGAGAAATTACCATTTGTCATCTCTGTAATAAGCGTTTTAATAAATGTCATATATCCTCCGTAACAATTAACTCATCTATTGTGACATCAAGATAACCTGCTAAACCAACAAGATTATCTATTGTAGGCAGTGAATATCCATATATCCACTTATATACAGAATATAAAGTCAATCCAAGATAATCTGCTACTTCTTTAATTGAAGATACACCTTCTATATGCTCCTTTATATTAGCACTTGTTTTTTCGAGATTAATCCTCTTCATGTTTTTTGACTCCTGCCACTTCTTCTCGCAGAAAAACATCACCGGCATCAACTAACTTATCCCACTCACTCTTATCCACAACTAAAACCCTACTGTTATTTTCATCATTATCATCTAACCAAGGACATATACAAATAATTTGCTTAAAATTTTCATCCATCTCAATAAGTTCTTTTGCTACCTGCGAACTACAAATAATCATTGCTGACCTATTTTCCATATTATTCTCCTTTCACATTATTATAGTGTTTACTGATTTCTACTCTTATATTGTAACATGTAGTATAATGTTTGTCAACATTAAAATTCTCTTAAGGTAAATGTTCTTTGCATCTTTACCTTATCCTTTTGCATAACACCGTCAACACTACGTCCTGCATTTACATAAAACACATCAGCATCAACGCTCTCCAAATAAACTTTTATATCTTCGCCATTAAAGTGCAGAATACCGACTCCCTCATTTATATATGAACTGGTGCCGTATTCAGTACCGCAATATTCACACTTACTTCGACCGTTCATTGGAGCGCCACAATTAATACAATACATCTTATTCATAATTTCACCTAAAACATATCTTCTTTATCTTTAACTACATTTTTTCTAATTTCCCGAACTTTCTTTTCTGTTCTTTCTACTGGCTCTGCATCATCTTCTGCTGGAATATGGACAAATTCCCCCGTATCAATACCCCATTGATAATTCAGCTTTCCCCCTACTGAACCAAATCTTGACTTCTTTATCCCCATTTTCAACACACCATCTTTTGTCTGCCTTAATGATAAAACTTTACTGGCGTTATGAGATATACCATCACTATCTCTAATAGATTCAAGGTCAGGTGTATCATCAGCACTATCTTCTACTACGCCGCTTCTATTTGACTGTACTACTACTAATACTGGTATATGAAGCTCTATTGATAACGCCATCAAATCTTCACTAATATTTGTCAATGATGTAGTCAGATTATCTCCTCTCTTGTACCGCTCATCTGAAAGATATTTGATACCGTCTATTGCAAGTATATCTGCTTTGTATTCTTTCACCCAGTTTCTCAGCTTTGTAACAGTTATTTTTCTATCAAAATCTACTGGTGTTGCTGTAACAAAACGATTCTTGTTATTTTGCTTTAGATTCTCTATATATTCTCTATATTGTACCGCATCTATTGTATCTCTTCCCCACATTAATCCTCTATTAGAGAAATTCTGATACAGTGTATCGAATCTGTAACCGACACTATTCGACCCC
>JAZNHX010000067.1:0-19350 GCA_045577115.1 Faecalimonas sp.
TTGGGCTGTTCGCCCATTAAAGCGGTACGCGAGCTGGGTTCAGAACGTCGTGAGACAGTTCGGTCCCTATCCGGCGTGGGCGTAGGATATTTGAGAGGAGCTGCCCTTAGTACGAGAGGACCGGGGTGGACTGGCCGCTGGTGTATCTGTTGTTCTACCAAGAGCATGGCAGAGTAGCCAAGCCGGGACGGGATAAACGCTGAAGGCATCTAAGCGTGAAGCCCCCCTCAAGATGAGATATCCCAACGTAAGTTGTAAGACCCCTTGAAGACGACGAGGTAGATAGGACAGAGGTGGAAGTGCAGTAATGTACGTAGCTGACTGTTACTAATAGGTCGAGGGCATAACCAAGGTAAGGTGATAGGAACAAAAAAGATGAAATGATATGCATATTTGTGTGTAGTTTTGAAGATATATATAAAAGAAGATATATTTTCAGGATAATCCTCCTTAGCTCAGTCGGTAGAGCACTCGGCTGTTAACCGAGTTGTCGTTGGTTCGAGTCCAACAGGGGGAGTTTAAGTAACCCGTAAATCACTGATTTTATGGGTTTTTTTATTTCAAAATAGCAAAAGAAGAAAAAGGAGAAAAAATGGCTAAGCGAAATAAGGTACACCCGAGGAGAAAGATGTCTAAGAAACAAAAAATCATTATATGGATTGTATCAATATTGTTGTTTTTAGTTATGGGATATTGTACTGCAGTGTTTTCTAACATTCCATTTATAAAAAAATAGAAAGGAATATACATAGAAACAGCTATGACAACTGGGAAGCACCAATGGTTGGCAACCGCATTTATTCCAGGTTATATCATAGATGATGTTATGAGGCCGGCTTTGGAAGAACAGGCTAAACAGGATGCTTTGGAAAGCAAGTGGGAATCAGGGAAGATTGAAATTAATACAACAAAGCCAAAAACAGAGGAAGAACTGTTTTATGAAAAGTTTTGGGAAGTAGATAAAACAAAGCTAGAAACATATATGTCTGATAAAGGGATTTCAACATATAAACAACTGTTGATAGAAAATTTGGATGGTAGTATAAATATTACAACCACATTCGGGGAAAAAATAAAGGTATTAGATAATGAAAATAATCTATTAATTGTAGAGGTAACTGGAGAACAATACAAAGGATTATTGGCAATCATAAAAAACCCAGAACAAGTTACAGTTGCGAAATCAAAATCAATTGGATCATACGGAAATTTAATTACAAAATTTGCTGAAGACAATCATGCGCTTGTTGCAATAAATGCCAGTGGATTTGTTGATGAAGAGTTCAAGGGCAATGGCGGTAACGTTGTGGGAAGTATGGTGATTGATGGTGTGGAATACGGAAATCCATCAGGAGATTTAAAATTTTTTGGATTTAAAGAAGATAATAAATTATATATAGAAAATTATAATGCTCATAAAATTGTAGACTATAAATGGGGAATACAATTTAGTCCGGCACTAATAGTGGATGGTTCAAAATATGTTCAAGGAACATTTGGTTATGGCCTTCAACCGAGAAGCGCAGTTGGACAAACAATGAGAGGAGAATTTTTAATGTTGATAGTGGATGGGCGCCAAGTAGGACATAGTATAGGGGCAACTGTAAATGACCTCGCAGAAATTATGCTTAGACATAAAGCATATCAAGCTATGAATTTAGATGGCGGAAGTTCATCTATCATGAATTATAAAGGAAAAACAATTAACAGACCATCCAGCAAAAATAATCTGGGAAGATACTTGCCGAACGCATTTATCGCTAAATTTGCAAGTGATGTTGAAAGTAATTAGTTACAAAAATCTTTGGTAAGAACTTTAGAAAAATAATTAAAAAGTTCTTGCCAAAGAGCTGATAATGTGTTATTATTACTTGCGTTGGGTCGCTGGATAACTGGTGGTCACAAGAATACGGCTCCTTGGTCAAGCGGTTAAGACATCGCCCTTTCACGGCGGTAACACGGGTTCGATTCCCGTAGGAGTCATTTGCATTTGGCAAAACAAATACAAATAAATATGGCGCCATAGCCAAGTGGTAAGGCAAAGGTCTGCAACACCTCTATCACCAGTTCAAATCTGGTTGGCGCCTCTTAGAAACTCAGGAAATTTATTTTCTGAGTTTTTTAATACTGAAGGAATTGGAATCAATACTATGGCGAAGAAAGAAAATAAAACAAATGCCATGCGCATTTTGGAAACTATGAAAATCGAATATGAGATGCGCACTTATGAGTGCGATGAATTTATTGATGGGATTCATATAGCAGATCAGCTCGGAATGCCTTATGAGATTATGTATAAGACTCTTGTCACGGTTGGCAAGAGTAAAAATTATTATACATTTGTAATTCCAGTGGCCGAGGAGATTGATTTTAAGAAGGCAGCGCGTGTGGTTGGAGAGAAGGCACTTGAGATGCTACCTCTAAAAGATTTGACAGCTGTGACAGGATATATTCGTGGTGGTTGTACCTCGATTGGTATGAAGAAAAAATTTAGAACGGTCATACAAGAGGATGCGATGCTCTATAAGAAGGTAGTTGTGAGTGGTGGGAGAATCGGACTTCAGCTCATTTTGAATCCGGATGATTTGTTGCAGGCAGCGGAGGCTGAGTTTGCAGATGTGATTGTAAGTAAGTAAAAAAAGTGGAAAGCTAATTGACAAATTGTTTTATTTTGTTATAATAACTATATTCGCAGAATAAACTGCAATAGAGATGATATGGCGCCATAGCCAAGTGGTAAGGCAAAGGTCTGCAACACCTCTATCACCAGTTCAAATCTGGTTGGCGCCTTCATGAAGACTTCGAAAGCCATTTCGGAGTCTTTGTTTTTTAGGAGAAAGTACATATGAAAGAACAGTTATATACCATTCCTTTGATGGATGCGTTTCGTGCAGGGGATGAGTGCCCGTTTTGTTATATTGAGAGAGATGTTGAGCAGAATGCGATTGATTTTGTGCTTGGACCACAAGCATCGTATATGCAGGATCACGTTCGTGCAGAGACTGACCAGATGGGGTTTTGCAGAGAACATTATCAGAAGATGTTCGCATATGGGGAGACATTGGCCAATGCATTGATTTTGGATACCAGATTGCAATTGCTTCTGAAAGAAATGAAAAAAGAGATAAAGAATTATTCGAACTTGGCTAAGTTTGGAATGATGGACAAGCTAAGAAAGGATACGGATAGTGCAAAAGGAAGTAATAATCTAAGTCGATGGATCCATGAAAAAGAGGAGTCGTGTTACATTTGCAATCATGTTAAACGCAACTATGAGCGGTATATTGCAACCTTTTTCTTCCTATATAAAAAGGGAGACAAAGAGTTTCTTGAGTTGGTAAAAAGCGGGAAGGGTCTTTGTTTGCACCATTTGGCAGATATTTTAGATGCAGCTCCACTTTGCTTGAATGACAAAGAACAGAAAAGTCTCAGAGATATCCTATTTCCGCAAATGGAAGAGAATTTAGAACGTATCTTAGAGGAAGTGGATTGGCTCGAGAAGAAATTCGATTATCGTTATAAAAACGATGATTGGAAGAATTCGAAAGATGCAGTTCAGAGAGCGATGCAGAAGATTGTCGGCGGCTATCCGGCAGACGCACCGTATAGAGGAAAATAATAGTTTGGGAGAGAGATAAATGAGTGAGCTTCAAAAAGCAAGAGAGATCATTAATAAAGTAGACAGAGAAATGGCACATCTGTTTGAGAAACGAATGGATGCAGCTAAAATGGTTGCTGCCTATAAGAAAGAAAATGGATTGCCGATAGATGACTTTGGAAGAGAGGAAGAAATCATCAAGCGTAATTCCGAATATATAGAGAATGAGGAATATCGGTCTTATTATGTAAACTTCTTGAAGAGTAATATCAAGATTTCAAAGGATTTACAGCATCGACTTCTTGAGGGGATGACAGTTGCCTATAGCGGTGTGGAAGGGGCTTTCGCCAACATCGCCGCACGCCGTATTTTCCCAGATGCAAGATGCCTGCCTTATGCAGATTTCAAAGCGGCATATCGCGCTGTGGAAAAGGGGGAATGTGATTGTGTCATTCTTCCAATTGAGAACAGTTTCAACGGTGACGTGGGAAATGTTTTGGACCTTGCTTTCTTTGGTTCCTTATATATAAATGGTGTTTATGAAGCGGACGTTGTGCAGAATCTACTTGGAGTTCAAGGCGCTACGCTTTCTGATGTTAAAAAGGTGATTAGCCATCCGCAAGCTTTGGGTCAGTGTGCGACGTATATCGAGAATCATGGTTTTGAGACGGAGAATGCGGTTAATACCGCTGTGGCTGCTAAAAACGTCGCCGAAGCGGGTGATAAGATGATTGCCGCCGTTGGCAGTATCGAGGCTGCTCAGCAGTTTGGACTTCAGGTTCTTGCTGAGAAAATCAACGACAGTGGAACCAACACAACACGCTTTGCAGTGTTCTCTCGTTCAAGTAGAACACCGGCACCTACGGATGAGCGGTTTATTATGTTGTTTACGGTTAAGAATACAGCAGGTTCACTTGGAAAGGCAATTTCCGTAATTGGAGAACATGGTTTCAACCTTAAAGCATTAAAAAGTCGTCCTACAAAAGAACTTGTGTGGGATTACTTCTTCTATGTTGAGGGTGAAGGTAACATAAACAGTGATGAGGGTAAAACGATGTTGAATCAATTAGAGGAATGTTGCTCGAATTTGAAAATTGTAGGCTCCTTTGAGAAGGAAGTACATATTTAATAGGGGTGATGAACATGAAGAAGATTGATAAATCTAAAAAGTTCTTGATAGTGGGATTGGGGCTACTCGGCGGATGTTATGCAATGGCTCTTAAGAAAAAGGGCTATTCTGTGTCTGCTATCACAAAAGAACAGGATGATATTGATTACGCAATCAGCAATAGGCTGATTGACCGTGGCAGTACTAAGGTCGATAAGGAACTTATTGAAGATGCAGATATTATTGTGTTTGCGTTGTACCCACATACTTTTATTGAGTGGATAAAGGAATACGGGAATCTTATAAAAGAGGGAACGGTAATAACAGATGTTACAGGCGTGAAAGGGTGTATTGTTTACGAGATACAGTCCCTATTGAAACCGGGAGTGGAATTTATCGCAGCACATCCTATGGCAGGCCGTGAGGTGAGCGGTGTTCGTAATAGCAACGATACCATTTTCCACCAAGCAAACTACATTGTAGTTCCTACGGAAAAAAACACCTTCGGTGCGATTGAGCTGTGCAAAGAACTGGGAGAGATTTTAGGATTTTCACGGATATCTGTTCTCAATCCCGAAAAACACGATGAGATGATTGCTTTTCTCTCGCAACTTACTCACTGTATCGCGGTTTCACTTATGTGTGCCAATGATAATCCGGGATTAGTATTTTACACCGGAGACTCGTTCCGCGATCTGACAAGAATTGCAAATATCAACGATGACATGTGGAGTGAACTGTTCTTATCCAATAGAGAGGCGCTACTCAAAGAAATGGAAAAATATAGAAACACGTTTGACCGTTTGTTTGATTGTATCAAAAATAATGACCGCGAAGAAATGCGAAGTATGATGCGTATTTCTACGGAACGTCGTGCAGAATTTAATAAGAAGTATCAAGATTAAAATATTTCTTGACGCACAAAATAAATAGTGATATCATCATCAACGGAATGAAAGGAACGAAAGAAATGGAAAGATTATTATTTACTTCAGAATCAGTAACAGAAGGTCATCCGGATAAAATCTGTGACCAGATTTCGGATGCGGTTTTAGATGCATTATTAGAGCAAGATCCAATGAGCCGTGTGGCTTGTGAGACAGCAGTTACAACAGGTCTTGTGTTAGTTATGGGTGAGATTACAACCAGTGCTTATGTAGATATCCAGAAGATTGTAAGAGAGACTGTAGATGCAATTGGATATAACCGTGCAAAATTCGGCTTTGATGCACACACATGTGGTGTTATCACAGCAATCGATGAGCAGTCATCAGACATTGCAATGGGTGTTAACAAAGCATTAGAAGCAAAAGAAAATAAGATGTCAGATGCGGAACTCGAAGCAATCGGTGCAGGTGATCAGGGTATGATGTTTGGTTACGCATCAAACGAGACAGAAGAGTATATGCCATATCCAATCTCATTAGCACACAAGCTTGCGCTTCGCCTCACAGAGGTCCGTAAGAATGGAACGCTTCCATACCTTCGCCCGGATGGTAAGACACAGGTAACAGTGGAATATGATGAAAATGGTGTTCCGGAGAGATTGGATGCAGTTGTTCTCTCTACACAGCACGATCCAGATGTAACACAGGAACAGATTCATGAAGATATCAAAAAATATGTATTTGATGCAATTCTTCCTGCAGAAATGGTAGATGCGAATACGAAATTCTTTATTAATCCAACAGGACGTTTTGTAATCGGTGGACCGAATGGAGACAGTGGTCTTACAGGACGTAAGATTATCGTTGACACGTATGGCGGAATGGCTCGTCATGGTGGCGGTGCATTCTCTGGTAAGGACTGTACAAAGGTTGACCGTTCAGCAGCTTATGCAGCTCGTTATGTTGCGAAGAATATCGTTGCAGCAGGATTGGCTGATAAATGTGAAATTCAATTGTCTTACGCAATCGGAGTGGCACAACCTACATCTATTATGATTGACACATTTGGCACAGGTAAGTTATCAGAAGAGAAGTTAGTAGATATTGTAAGAGAGAACTTTGACTTAAGACCAGCAGGAATCATCAAGATGTTAGACCTTCGCCGTCCAATCTACAAGCAGACAGCAGCTTACGGACATTTTGGACGCAATGATCTAGACTTGCCATGGGAAAAACTGGATAAAGTAGATGTTATGAAATCTTACTTATAAGAAAAAAGAGCAGAGGCTCTGTGACAGTGATGTTGCAGAGCCTTTCGTATTATCTTTTTAGAAAAACTTTATAAATATTTCCATTTGGTTTGGTGTAATGATTGTGATGACATGGTATAATGAAAATAACTATTGAAGACAAGGAGGTGCATCTATGAAATTAAAAACACGATTGATTATCGGCTTTATCACAGCCACCATTTTGCCGTTAGGCTTATCTATTGCAGTGATTGCCACAGATGTGATTAATATGACTCCTGAGGTGCAAGACCTAATGATAAAAATGTTTTTATGGGTTGTGATTATTCTCGCCATTACAGTACTGCTCATGTGTATCTGGATTTATCGAGGCGTTGCGATACCACTTGGACAGATGAAGATTGCGACACAAAATATCAAGGATGGCAACCTGGACTTTGAACTTGAGGTGGAGACAGATGACGAAATTGGACAACTTTGTCGTGACTTTGAGGAAATGCGTCTCCGACTAAAAGAAACTTCCAATGAGAAGGTGGAGTATGACAAGCGAAGCAAGGAACTAATCAGTAACATTTCACATGACCTCAAGACGCCGATTACCGCAATCAAAGGTTATGTGGAAGGAATTATGGATGGAGTTGCAGATACACCGGAGAAAATGGAGCGCTACATCCAGACCATTTACAACAAAGCAAATGATATGGATAATCTGATTAATGAGTTGACGCTGTATTCAAAAATCGATTCCAATCGTATTCCGTATAATTTCAGTACGCTTCCAGTAAGTGATTATTTTGACGATTGTGCGTCAGACCTTAAAATCGATATTGAAGCAAGAGGTGTTAAATTTGATTATCTCAATTATGTGAATGATGGTGTAAAAATTATTGCTGATGCCGAACAACTGAAACGTGTGATTAACAACATTGTATCGAATGCCTTAAAATACATGAACAAATCACAAAAGAGGATTCACTTACGCGTGAAGGATGTCGGCGATTTCGTTCAGGTGGAGATTGAGGACAATGGAAAAGGAATCGGGACCAAAGAGTTGCCGTACATTTTTGAACGTTTTTACCGGACAGATGCATCGAGGAATTCTGCAACTGGTGGAAGCGGAATCGGTCTTTCTATTGTAAAGAAGATCATCGAAGAGCATGGCGGCAAGATATGGGCGACCAGCAAAGAGGGAACAGGAACAATCATGTATTTTGTAATAAGAAAATATCAGGAGGTGCCGGTAAATGAGTAGGATATTAATTGTAGAAGATGAACAAGCAATTGCAGAACTGGAGCGCGATTATTTGGAACTGAGTGGATTTGAAGTAGAGGTTGCGAACGATGGTCAGACCGGACTTCACAAATCATTAACGGAAAATTATGACCTTATCATACTTGATTTAATGCTTCCGGAGGTGGATGGATTTGAAATCTGTCGACAGGTGCGCGCGGAGAAGAACACACCCATTATTATGGTATCTGCTAAAAAGGATGATATCGATAAGATACGCGGCTTAGGGCTTGGGGCTGATGATTATATGACAAAACCATTTAGTCCGAGTGAATTGGTAGCGCGCGTGAAAGCGCATATGGCAAGATATGAGCGCTTGGTAGGAAGTGCAGTGGAGGAGAACAAGGTGATCGAGATTCGGGGAATTAAGATTGACACTACTGCGAGACGTGTTTGGATCAATGGAGAAGAAAAAACGTTTACAACGAAAGAATTTGATTTACTAACTTTTCTTGCATCTCATCCAAATCATGTGTATACTAAGGATGAACTCTTTAGTGAAATCTGGGATATGGAATCCATTGGAGATATTGCGACGGTAACGGTTCATATTAAAAAGATTCGTGAAAAGATAGAGTTTGATACATCAAAACCTCAGTACATTGAGACAATTTGGGGAGTTGGGTACAGATTCAAGGTATAGTTTATAATTTAGAAGGAATGAAAAAAATGATAACAAGTACAAGTAATCCGCAGGTGAAACGTTTGCTTCAGCTGCAGAAGAAAAGTAAGGCCAGAAATGAAGAGGGCGTGTTTGTGGTAGAGGGGCTGCGCATGTTCGTAGAAGTGCCGAAAGAACGAGTGGAAAAAGTATATGTTTCAGAGACGTTTTATAATAAGAAGAAACAAGAAGTAAATTGGGAGGAATTTCCGCTTGAAATTTTGTCAGACAGTGTGTTTAAGCATGTCTCAGATACGCAGACACCCCAGGGTGTATTGTGTATTGTGAAACAGAAAAAGTACGATGTTGCCAAATTGCTTGATATACAGAATCCTCACTTTATGGTTTTGGATAATTTGCAGGATCCGGGCAATCTTGGAACTATTGTTCGGACAGCAGAAGGTGCCGGAGTAGATGCAGTTTTTATGAGTAAGGATTGTGTGGATATCTATAATCCGAAGACAATTCGTTCGACAATGGGCTCGATTTATCGTGTGTCTACTATATATATAGAAGATACAGTGAAATTATTGGAGCTATTTAAAGAAAAAGGAATCAAATCTTATGCAGCACATCTCGATGGAAAGAATTCTTATGATAAAGAAGATTACCGTACAGGCACTGCAATTCTGATTGGAAATGAAGGAAATGGACTTCGAGATGAGGTGTCAAACAAGGCAGATATCTGGGTACGAATTCCGATGGAAGGTCAGGTGGAATCACTAAATGCAGCGATTGCAGCATCAGTGTTAATGTTTGAAGTTGCAAGGCAACGAAGATAGTAAAATATGGCTAAAAATGTCCTCCGAAAGGCTCGGAAGGACATTTTTTTGTTTACCAATTTGAGAAAATTGTATTAAAAAAAATACAATCTTGGGGTTGACAGCCTAAAAAAAACGTGTTAACATGCCAAAAGTTGCAATGTTTGTAACAATTGCGTAACAATTTGTAATAAAAAAGAATAAAATGAGCATATTAATGTAATAGAAACATGTCAACAAGTTGTTACAAAATTAGGAGGTTATTATGTTTTTTGGGAAAAAGAGAGTGTACGTTGGCCTCGTGCTTGCCGGATGTATTTTATTCACATCGGAATTCCAAGCATTTGCCGCTGCTCCACAATCTGAGACTCAGGCAATTGAAACGATTAACTATGAAATTAACGTAGCACCGCTTGCAGCAGCGTGGGAACAGATTCCGGCAATGGCAAGCGTTGCGGTAGAGACCCAGGAATGGTGCGGAAAGGCTTTGGCAAATACAGAATCTACGGCAGATGTTTTTGCAGAGGTGAACGGAACCGTAATTGGTAAGATGTACAAGAATACAGTCGTTACTGTAGAAGAAGAAGGCGAAGAGTGGTGTAAAATCACTTCAGGAGCTGTAACAGGTTATGTAAGAAATGAGTCACTTTTATTTGGAAGTGCAGCTGTAGAAAGAGCAAAGACAGTATGTGCAGAAGGAACAAGAGATGCACAGACAATGGAAGAAATATATGCACAGCAAAGAGAAAGTGATGTAAGATTACTGGCAGCATTAATTTACTGTGAAGCCGGCAATCAGCCATACGATGGAAAAGTTGCTGTTGGTGCGGTTGTTATGAATCGTATTGCAAGCACACGTTTTCCAAACACACTGGAAGGTGTTATTTATCAGAGAGGCCAGTTCGGTCCTGCAGTAACAGGAAAACTTGGCAGAGTGTTAGCATCAGGCAAGGCACCTGCATCATGCTATGAAGCTGCACGGGATGCATTGAATGGAGTAAGTCCAGTTGGAAATGCATTATTTTTCAATACGGGAAGACTGGGAACACCAGGTTATAAGTTGGGTGACCACTATTTCCGTTAATATGGGGAGTTTTAAGAAGACAGAATCGTTCAGGTTCTGTCTTTTTTTCTGTAACAATATTGTAAATCTCTGTTTGTTGCAAAGTAAGAATGATTGTAGTAAAATTAGGATATAAATCATAGTATGAAAGTGAGGCGGGAACATGGAAACAATATTTTGGTTGATTGTGTTTGTAGTCTTATTAGTGATTGAAATACTTACCATGGGATTAACAACGATATGGTTTGCAGGTGGTGCGCTTGTAGCATTTGTTCTTGCATATGTTGGGTTCGGTTTGCCTATGCAGATTATAGTATTTCTATTGGTTTCAATTGCACTTCTGGTTCTCACAAGACCTGTTGCAATGAAGTTTTTCAATCAGGAACGTCAGAAAACGAATGCGGAAAGTCTGATTGGGCAAAAAGCAGTGGTGCTAGAGAGAATTGACACATTACATGGAGTTGGTCGAGCGGAAGTCAATGGCATGGAATGGTCAGCAAAGACAGATGAATCAGACGAGATTATTGAAGCAGGCGAAGTTGTTATTATCGAAGGTATACAAGGCGTAAAATTAATTGTGAAAAAAGAGGAGGTATAGGGATGAAACTTATTGGCATTATTTTAGCGTTGATTGTAGTAGTTGTTTTAGTTTCTTGCGTGAAGGTGGTTCAGCAAGCACAGGCACTTGTTGTTGAGAGACTCGGTGCATATCAGGCGACATGGGGAGTAGGTATTCACTTTAAACTTCCGATTTTGGAACGTGTTGCAAGGCGAGTGGACCTCAAAGAACAGGTTGTAGACTTTGCGCCGCAACCGGTAATTACAAAAGATAATGTTACGATGAGAATTGACACAGTTGTGTTCTATCAGATTACAGACCCGAAGCTATTCTGCTACGGAGTTGCTAATCCGATTATGGCAATTGAGAATCTAACAGCGACAACCCTCCGTAATATCATTGGTGATTTGGAATTAGACCAGACATTAACTTCAAGAGAGACCATTAACACGAAGATGAGAGCGTCTCTTGATGTAGCAACAGATCCTTGGGGAATTAAGGTGAACCGCGTGGAACTTAAGAACATCATTCCACCGGCAGCGATTCAGGATGCCATGGAGAAGCAGATGAAGGCAGAGCGTGAACGTCGCGAGGCAATCCTTCGTGCAGAAGGTGAGAAGAAGTCTACAATTCTTGTTGCGGAAGGTAACAAGGAATCTGTGATTTTGGAAGCAGAAGCTGAGAAACAGTCAGCAATTCTACGTGCGGAAGCAGAAAAAGAAAGACGCATCAAAGAGGCAGAGGGTGAAGCAGAGGCTATCCTTAAAGTGCAGCAGGCAAATGCAGATGGTATTCGTTTCCTCAAGGAAGCCGGAGCAGACCAAGCTGTGCTTACAATCAAGAGTTTAGAAGCATTTGAACGTGCAGCAGATGGAAAGGCGACTAAGATCATCATTCCGTCAGAACTTCAGGGAATTGCAGGTCTAGCAAAATCTGTAGCGGAAGTTGCAAAAGAGGATTAGATGTAAAATGATATGGGGGTGTGCCAAGGAGCATACCCCTTGTGTGTTTTGATATTGCAGTGCGAGGTGGGAATATGAATCCGGTAATTGATTTGACAAAAGAATATGGTCTTGTATTGGATGGTGGTGGTGCCAGAGGCGCGTATCAGATTGGCGCATGGAAAGCACTGTCTGAGGCAGGTGTGAAGGTCAATGCGGTGGCAGGAACCTCTGTGGGAGCACTTAACGGTGCACTCATCTGTATGGGTGATGTTGATAAAGCGGAAGAGATATGGTATGACATGACCTTTTCTGATGTCATGGACGTGGATGACGTATGGATGGAGCGCCTCTTTAACAAGGAGAACAGTTTAAGAGAGATTGTCAGTGAGTTCCGAAAAGTTCTATCGGATGGCGGTGTAGATATCACACCTCTGCGCAAACTGATTCATGAGCATGTGGACGAGAAGAAAATACGTGAATGTGGAAAAGAATTATGTCTTCTTACCTTTTCAGTCTCGCAGATGAAGGAAATGGACCTCAGCATTCACGATATACCGGAAGGTCTTTTGGAAGATTTTCTTCTTGCAAGTGCATACCTGTTTGGGTTTAAAAATGAGAAGTTACATGGGCAGACCTATGTGGATGGGGGATTTGTCAACAACTTTCCTATTAAATCTTTGTTAGAAAGAGGATACAAAGATATCATTCAGATTCGCATCTATGGACCAGGCAGAGTGCCGAAGGCGAAACCTGACGAGGATACCACGCTATATGAGATTGCCCCAAAGGTGAAGCTTGGAAGCATCATTGAATTTCAGAGCAAACGAAGCAGACAGAACCTCAAAATAGGGTATTTTGACGCAAAACGTATGATTTATGGTCTTGTAGGTCGAATTTACTATATTGAACAAACGCGCGAAGAATGGTATTATAAAAAAATACTGGAGAGTTTGAGCGATATTGAGAAGGCAGAGATATCATTTGTTTTACGTTTATCGCGAAAGCATACAGAAGAGGACTTCTATCTTGCCATGCTTGAAGCGAGTGCGAAACTTCTGCGAATTCCAAAGTATCGAATCTATACTGTTCAAGAGTTGGAGCAGACAGTAAGTGATAATTATCAAAAGATAAGGGACAAAATAAATTTACCGAGATTCGTTCATGTTTTGATGAATCTCAGAAAGGACTACGAGATGAACTTGAAAGGACGCAATTTTTTAACGCTCAAGGATTTTACGAAAGATGAGATTCTGTATCTGCTTGATTTGGCAGCAGACTTAAAAGCAAAGAAGAAGCAGGGTATTACAGGAAATTCTTTGAAGGGCAAAAACATTGCACTTATTTTTGAAAAACCATCCACAAGAACACGCTGTGCATTTACAGTTGGTGCGAATGATGAGGGAGCGTTCCCGACTTATCTTTCACAGCACGATATTCAATTGGGATATAAAGAGAGTGTAAAGGATACGGCGCGCGTACTTGGACGTATGTTTGATGGTATTGAATTCCGTGGATTCAAACATGAACATGTGGAAATACTGGCAGAATACAGTGGCGTGCCTGTTTGGAATGGACTTACAGATGATTATCATCCGACACAGATTTTGGCAGACCTTTTGACCATGAAGGAACATTTTGGATATCTGGAAGGCTTGAATTTCGTATACCTTGGAGACGGACGCAACAACATGGCGAACAGTCTTATGATTGGTTGTGCGAAGGTTGGTGTGAATTTTGCAATTATTGCACCGAAGGAATTATGGCCGGAGGAGAGTCTTGTAGAACTTTGTAAGGAATACGCAAAGGAATCCGGTGTAAGTTTAACGATTACGGATTCTGTAGATGCAGTTGAGGGAGCGGATGTTCTCTATACGGATGTATGGTGCTCAATGGGTGAAGAAGATAAGACGGTAGAACGTATCGCACTCTTACATCCTTATCAGATCAATCAGGCGCTGATGGATAAGACAGGCAAAGAGGGAACCATCTTCATGCACTGTCTGCCGGCAGTAAAGGGTAACGAAGTAACAGAGGACGTGTTTGAAAAACATGCAGATGTTGTGTTTAACGAGGCGGAGAATCGTCTTCACACTATCAAGGCAGTAATGGTGGCTACACTTGGAGAATAAAAAGATTATTTACTACAAACAACTGGATTCGACCAATACAGAGATTGCAAGACTTGCTGCCGTGGGTGCTACGCATGGAACAGTGGTTGTGGCGGATGCACAGACCGCAGGTAAAGGTCGCAGAGGACGTGGTTGGGAATCTCCTGCCGGAGAAAATATCTACATGTCTATTCTCCTAAGACCTGATTGTGTGCCGGATAAGGCACCGATGCTTACTCTTGTCATGGCATATAGTGTTGCACAGGCTTTAAAAAAATGGGGGTTCTTGGATGTGCAGATAAAGTGGCCGAATGATTTGATACTCTCAGGCAAGAAGATATGTGGAATTCTGACAGAGATGCGGTTAAAAGGCATGGAAATTGATTATGTTGTGGTCGGAGTGGGCATTAACGTGAATACAAATGAGTTTCCGAAGGAAATAAAGGATACCGCGACATCTCTCTATATGGAGAGTGGAAGAGTCATTGACAGAGAAAATATGATAGAATCTGTTGTGTCTTATTTTGATAAATCATACGGGCAGTTTTTGGAGACGATGGATTTGTCGTTCTTAAAAGAAGCTTACAATAATATGTTGGTAAATGTCGGTAAAGAAGTGCGGGTATTAGAACCCGAATATGAGTATACAGCTTATGCACAGGGAATTAACTCGGAGGGCGAGCTTGTGGTTCGAACGGTAGAAGGAGAAGAGAAACGCATCTATGCGGGCGAGGTATCTGTGCGGGGCATTTACGGTTACGTTTAGGAGGAAGTATGTACGAAGACAAAATAGTGCTATGTGGTGCGAATTCTTATGAGCAAAAATATTATCTAAATCCGGATTTCGAGACACTTCCGGAGAGCGTGAAGGATGAACTGAAGATTATGTGCGTTCTTTTCACAGAAGACGTAGGGGGAATCCTAACACTTGTGTTTGAAGAAAATGGGGAACTCTGTTTTGAAGTATCGAATGAGGAGAATGATTTTTTCTTTGACGAAATCGGAAGTCATCTAAAAATTAAAGAACTTCAGAGAACTAAACAGGAACTCTTAGAGGCTCTGCAGATGTATTACAAGGTATTTTTCTTAGGGGAGGAAGCATAATGCTATTAGTAGTTGATGTAGGAAACACACACATTACGTTAGGTGTGTTTGACGGGAAAGAATTAAAGGCGACGTTTCGAGCGACCGCAAAACAACCTAGAACATCGGATGAATACGGAATCCAGCTTTGTGACATGTTAATGCACAGAGGGTTTGATGTGAATGATATCGAGGATGTTATCGTATCTTCTGTTGTGCCTGATGTGATGCATTCTTTGGGAAGTGCAATTATCAAGTATTTTCATGTAAAGGCGATTGTGCCAAGTACCTTGGACATGGGACTTAAGATTAATACTGAGCATCCGAAGGAAATCGGTCCTGACCGAATCGTAGATGCTGCGGCAGCCTATGAGAAATACGGCGGACCTGTGATTGTAATAGATTTTGGTACCGCGACAACATATGATATCGTAACTGCAGACGGAGTGTTTGAGGGGGGCGTCATCTCACCTGGCATCAGAACTTCAGCGAGAGCGCTCTGGGGTGGAGCAGCGATGCTTCCTGAGATTGAGATTCGCAAACCAGAATCGATTGTAGCCAAAGAGACCGTATCCAGCATGCAGGGAGGACTGATTTTCGGTTACATCGGACAGACAGAATATATTGTAAATAAATTAAAAGCATCAGGATATCCGGATGCAAAAGTAGTTGCAACTGGTGGTCTTGGAAACATAATTGTGCCAGAGACAGATGTGATTGATATCTATGATCCGATGCTGACACTTGATGGTCTTCGCATGATTTACGAAAAGTACAAAAAGGCAGAAAAATAGAATGAAGAAGTTAAAGATAGGAAATGTTGAACTTAAAAATCCATACATCTTAGCACCTATGGCAGGCGTAACAGACCTGCCATTTCGCTTGCTCTGCAAAGAACAGGGAGCAGGGCTTCTCTGCATGGAGATGATAAGTGCAAAAGCGATACAATATAATAATAGAAATACAAAAGCTCTTTTGGAGATTCACCCTGAAGAAGAACCTGTATCACTTCAACTTTTCGGTTCTGACCCGGAGGTAATCAGTGAGATTGCTAAAAAGATAGAGGAGCTTCCATTTTCGATACTAGATATCAACATGGGGTGCCCGGTTCCGAAGATTGTGCGAAACGGGGAAGGCTCAGCACTGATGAATCAGCCAAAGCTTGTACATGAGATTGTAAGTAAGACGGTCAAAGCGATTCAGAAGCCTGTCACAGTAAAAATCCGAAAAGGATTTAACGATGAGAGTATAAATGCAGTGGAAATTGCAAAGATTATCGAAGATGCAGGTGCGGCAGCAGTCGCAGTGCATGGAAGAACGAGAGAACAATACTATTCCGAAAAAGCAGATTGGGATATTATTCGTCAAGTAAAAGAGGCAGTATCAATACCGGTCATCGGCAATGGCGATGTGGTGTCGGGTGAGAGCGCACTTGCTATGATGCGGGAGACCGCATGCGATGGCGTGATGATTGGACGAGGCGCACAGGGCAATCCGTGGATATTCTCAGAACTAGTGGAGTATGAGAAGACTGGAGTGTTGCCAAATCGTCCGAGCAATGAAGAATTAAAAGAGATGATGCTTCGTCACGCGAGACTTCAGATACAATATAAGGGCGAATATCTTGGTATTCGCGAGATGCGAAAACATGTGTCATGGTATACGAGTGGACTTCCGAATTCAGCGAAACTGAGAGGCGAAATCAATGCTGTGGAGTCGTACGCTGAGTTAGAAGAGTTGCTGGAGGAACGAATCACAGTTCGGCCATGAAGCTCGAAATATTTGTTGACATAATTTCCCCATTCATGTATAATGTTGAAATTGTGAGAATAGATTGATTTATCGAGGAATCGAGAGAAATATATTTAAGAAAAAATGTCAGAAAGGAAGTACTAAAATGACAGCAAAGAAAACCATTCTTACTTACACAGGACTCAAAGCATTGGAGAGAGAGCTTGAGAACCTGAAGGTAGTAAAACGTAAGGAAGTGGCTCAGAAAATCAAAGAAGCCAGAGAACAGGGAGACTTGTCAGAGAATGCGGAATACGATGCTGCAAAGGATGAGCAACGCGACATTGAAGCTCGTATTGAAGAGATTGAAAAGATCTTGAAGAATGCGGACGTAGTAGATGAAGAGGAAGTGGATCTTGAGAAAATCAGTGTTGGTTGTACTGTAGTGTTGTATGATGTAGAATTCGAAGAGGAAGTAGAATACAAAATTGTAGGTTCTACTGAAGCGAATAGCTTGGCAGGCAAGATTTCCAATGAATCTCCACTTGGCGCAGCATTACTCGGTAAAGGCATCGGAGAAGAAATTTCCGTAGAGACGCAAGTCGGAATTATGGAATACAAAGTATTAAAAATTGACAGAAGTATTTAGCTACAGTAAATGAGGAGGAAGAGACATGGCAGAACAAAATAATGTACAAGTTCAAGAACCGGATTTGAATCAATTAAGAAAAGTGCGTCGTGAAAAATTAGCAGAATTGCAGGCAAATGGACAGGATCCATTCCAGATTACAAAATACGATGCAGATGCTCACAGCCAATCCATCAAAGACAATTTTGAGGAGATGGAAGGCAAAAAAGTATCAATCGCAGGACGTATTATGTCCAAACGTGTGATGGGTAAAGCTTCATTCTGTCATGTTCAGGATTTAGAAGGAACCATTCAGTCATACGTTGCAAGAGACTGTGTTGGAGAAGAAGAGTACAAGGCATTCAAGAGAATGGACATCGGTGATATTGTAGGTATCAAGGGTGAAGTATTCCGCACAAGGATGGGCGAAATCTCTATTCATGCAGAAGAAGTAACATTACTTTCTAAGAGTCTTCAGATTCTTCCGGAAAAATATCACGGTCTTACAAACACAGACCTGCGTTACCGTCAAAGATACGTTGACCTTATCATGAATCCGGAAGTAAAGGATACATTTATCAAACGCTCTAAGATTGTAAGCTCTATCAGAAGATACTTAGACGGACAAGGTTTCCTTGAAGTAGAGACACCAATGCTTGTATCGAATGCAGGTGGAGCAGCAGCAAGACCATTCGAGACACATTTTAACGCATTGGACGAAGATTTCAAACTTCGTATCTCACTTGAGTTGTACTTAAAGAGATTAATCGTAGGCGGTTTGGAGCGCGTTTATGAAATCGGACGTGTATTCCGTAACGAAGGTCTTGACAGAAGACACAATCCGGAATTCACATTGATGGAATTATATCAAGCATACACAGACTACCACGGTATGATGGATTTAACAGAGAACATGTTCCGTCACGTGGCACAGGAAGTGCTTGGAACAACAACAATCGTTTATAACGGAGTAGAGATGGACCTCGGAAAACCATTCGAGAGAATCACTATGATTGATGCTGTCAAGAAATATGCAGGTGTTGACTGGAATGAGATTCATACATTAGAAGAAGCAAGAGCAGTTGCAAAAGAACATCATGTAGAGTTTGAAGCACGCCACAAGAAAGGTGATATCCTGAACCTCTTCTTCGAAGAGTTTGTAGAAGAACACTTGATTCAACCTACATTTGTAATGGATCATCCAATCGAGATATCTCCGCTTACAAAGAAGAAACCGGAGAATCCGGAGTATGTAGAACGTTTCGAGTTCTTCATGAATGGTTGGGAGATGGCAAACGCTTACTCAGAGCTTAACGATCCAATCGATCAGAGAGCACGTTTCAAGGATCAGGAAGAACAACTTTCTCAGGGAAATGAAGAAGCAAACACAACAGATGAAGATTTCTTAAATGCATTGGAAATCGGTATGCCTCCAACAGGTGGTATCGGTTACGGAATCGACAGAATGTGTATGTTGTTCTCAGATAGTTCGGCAATCAGAGATGTATTGTTGTTCCCGACGATGAAGAGTTTGGATAAGTAAAAAATTGGTAAAGTACAAAGGGTAAGAACTAAAATTTAGTGGGGGGATTATAAAAATGAATACAAAAAGAAGGTTAATATCTGTAATTATTGGCGTGGTTATAGGATTAGGCATACTTAGCTTTTCTCCAATTAT
>JAZNHX010000068.1:0-13463 GCA_045577115.1 Faecalimonas sp.
ACTTCCATTTCGGCCGGCATCATGTCCTTCATGCCGGTAACCGGTTTCTTCTTTAATGCCATAAAAGTTCTCCCTTTCGCTTAATCATCTCGTCAATTCGACTGATATATTGTTCCACGTCCTTGACATTTTCTGAGCGAACAATCTTTTTCGGATTGCCTGTCTTCGGATCAATAATGACCTTGTCATCCGGAATCACAATCTTTGTGGACGCGCCTGCTCCCACGGCTACAATCGATTGTTTTTCCTCCATAATAAGTATATTGTATATTCCGGCTTTGTCAACCTTTGCATAGCCAACATTTTCAAAATTCCCGGCAATATTTTTCTGTCTGTAGAGGTAATATGGCTCCAAATCCATCTGGCTCGCAAAATCTGCTGCAAGTTCTATCATTTTAGATAAGGTTTCGGCGATTTCAGCTTCTTCCTGCCTGCTTTGGGCCACTATGTCTTCTGCCATGTCCTCGCTCTTCTTTTGCTCCATCATGGCTTGCTTCTTCTCCTGCGTGAGCCGCGATGCTCTCTTCATTGCAAGTGCATGCACTGTCAAACTGTCCGGCGCCATCTCTTTTATCTGCATGAGCGTATCACGCATATCTTCTGCTGTCTCACCTGGGAGCCCGGCGATAAGATCCATATTAATATTGTCAAATCCCAAATCCCTTGCGATGCGATAAACTCTTCTGATATCCTCTACCCTATGCTTTCTTCCGATGGCATCCAACGTTTTCTGCTGCATGGTCTGCGGATTGATAGAGATTCTTCCGATATTATGTGCTTTTAGGACTTCCAACTTTTCTCGCGTGATACTATCCGGACGTCCTGCTTCCACCGTAATCTCTTTGAGGTCTGCATAAGAAAAATGCATTTCCAAGTGTGTCAAAAGCCGATCCAGTTGCTTCGGATTGAGTGTGGTCGGTGTTCCGCCACCAATATAGATAGTATTCAACTTCTTTTCTTTTGATTTCTCTGCAATAAAAGCAAGCTCCTTGCACACAGCATCTAAGTATTCATCTACTCGGTTTACCCACTGTGCAAGTGGATACGACGAGAAGGAACAATAGGAACAGATACTCGGACAAAATGGGATTCCTACATACAGACTGTATCCATCCTTGTAATCCAACTGCTCTAAAAGTTCTTTTTCTTTCTTTGCAACATTTAATCCCAGTTGAGCCTTTTCGTCCGTCACACGATAGTTTTCCTGCATCCATGTAACTATTTCTGCATCGGATAAGCCCTCCTCCATCAAGTTCATCATCGGTTTTGTTGGACGGACTCCGGTCATAATTCCCCAAGATAGTTCTCTACCAGTCACATTCGAAAGCCATTTGTAAACTTTTAGATTTACATGGCGTTTTTTTAGTTTTCTGTCTTCGATTTCTGATAATTCTTCGTTAAATATTTTCAGAATCGATTCATCTAATGTGATTTCCACCGCATTTTCACAACTCTCATCAACAGATTGCATAATCTCTGTTCCGGGATAAAATGCCTTCATGATATGAAACATATCATAAGCGAACATCACACTATTTACTTGAATTCGTATCATTTTTGCTCCCTACACAAACGGATTATACTTTTTCTCGTCCCCAATACTGGTCGCGTCATTATGTCCCGGATATACCATCACATCATCCGGCAAACAGAACAATTTCTCTTTAATCGAGCGCACCAAAGTACCCATACTGCCTGTCGGAAAATCACTTCGTCCGACGCTCTGATAGAACAGTGTATCTCCGCTAATCAGAATGCCTTCTTCTTCACAGTAATAACAGCATCCGCCACAAGTATGCCCCGGTGTGTGAATGATTTTGAAAGTAAATCCTGCTATATCCATTTCTTGCCCGTGTTTTAAGCATTTGACATCGCTGTACGAATAACTGACACCAAACGCACCCGACATGTTTAATTCTGGATCTTTCAAAAGCTTCTTCTCATCCTCATGAAGATATACAGGGATATCAAACTCCTTCACCCAACCTTCAATTCCCATCACATGGTCAAAATGGGCATGTGTCAGAAAGATTGCTTTTGGAATGTAACCATTGGATTTCACATGACTCACCACATAATCCGGACAGATTGCCGGGTCAACGATTACAAATTCCTTCGTCACTTCATTTATCAACAAATAACAATTGGTTCCGATAGATCCAAGTACAAATTTTTCAATTTTCATAATTTTCCCACCTTTAAAAGAAAAACACCAGATATGCTCTGATGCTTTTCTAGTTTTTAACTATCCTGTCGTACGCTCGATATCCAGTACTCCCGGAATCTGTCTCAGTTTCTCTATCACATGTGTAAGCTGGTCACGCCCCGTAACCACGAAACTGAGGTCCAAACTTGCCACATCCTGTTTACTGGTATGCGTGTTGATACTGCTGATATCAAGTTTATTCTCAGTAAACACCTTCGACACTTCCATCAGAAGTCCCTGACGATTATTCGCAAATATCTTAATGCTTGCTGTATATTGTCCTCGTTCTTCCACAGCACTTGCTTCCCATTCTGCGTTAATGAGTCGAATGCGCTCTGCCTCAGAAAGATTGATGATATTGATACAGTCTGTTCTGTGAATCGACATTCCGCGTCCTCTTGTCACGAAACCGACAATCTCATCACCCGGCACCGGATTACAGCATCTCGAGAAACGAACTGCCATATCGTCAATGCCCTTCACCACAATACCGCTCTTTGACTTCGCAACCTGAGCAGTACGTTTTGTAGCTTCCTTGACACGTTCGATAATTGTCTCGTCCGTAATCTCTTCCTTATGGTCTTTCGTGTATTCTTCCAGTAGACGATTAACTACCTGACCTTCTTTTAATCCGCCGTGTCCTACTGTTGCTAGAATACCTTCCCATTCTTTGAAACCATATTTCGCTTGAACTACCTGCATGTATTTTGGCTTTGCCAAATCGCTGTAAACCAAAGACTTTGTTTTACAGTAGCCTATCAGAAGTTCTTTTCCGCGAATAATATTCTCTTCCTTTAATTCCTTTTTGAACCACTGATTAATCTTGTTGCGTGCCTGCGTGCTCTTTACAATATTGAGCCAGTCACGACTTGGTCCCTTGGAATTCTGAGAAGTCAGAATCTCAATTCTGTCACCATTTTGAATCTCATAATCAATATTAACGAGTTTGCCATTTACACGGGCACCCACCATTTTATTACCAACGGCACTATGGATAGAATACGCAAAGTCAACCGGAGTAGAACCCTTTGGAAGATTCTTTACATCGCCATTCGGCGTAAAGCAATACACATCATCTGTAAATAAATCCAAATCCCCTTTCAGAAGACTTAAAAATTCACGGTTGTCGGTATTCTGCTGCCATTCCAATATCTGACGAAGCCAGCTGAGTTTTTCCTCTTCCTGCATGGAAACGTCTTTCTTGCCATCATGAGATTCCTTGTACTTCCAGTGTGCGGCAATACCGTACTCTGCTGTCTTATGCATCTCTGCGGTACGAATCTGAATCTCAAACGGCTGTCCCACAGAACTCATAAGAGTGGTATGAAGTGACTGATACATGTTCGGCTTCGGCATCGCAATATAATCCTTAAAACGTCCCGGAATCGGTGTGTACATCTCATGAATGACTCCGAGAGCGGCGTAACAGTCTTTTACAGAATCCACAATAATGCGGACTGCAAATAAGTCATATATCTGGTCTACCGTCTTATCCTGGTTGACCATCTTTTTATAAATACTGAAGAAATGTTTTACTCTTCCTTTAATCTCTGCCTTGATATGAGCATTTTCCATATGTTTGGAAACTTCGCTTACAATCTGCTGTACGAATTCTTCGCGTTCTGATTTTCTCGCGTTAATCTGTTTTACCAAGTCATAATACACTTCCGGCTTCGAATATTTGAGTGCCAAATCATCGAGTTCGGTCTTTAACTTGGAAATACCAAGGCGCTGAGCAAGTGGAGCATAGATATCCAAGGTCTCTTTTGCCTTCTCCATCTGCTTCTCTTCTCGCATGAACTGCAGAGTTCTCATGTTGTGCAAACGGTCGGCCAGTTTTATCAAAATAACACGGATGTCCTTCGCCATAGCAAGAAACATCTTACGCAAGTTCTCTGCCTGTACTTCCAATTTGTCCGATGAATACGATAATTTTCCGAGCTTTGTCACACCGTCTACCAAGAGTGCAACTTCCTTGCCGAAAATCTCTGTAATCTGCTCATCTGTCAAAACGGTATCTTCCACAACATCATGCAAAATACCTGCTACAATTGTCTCTTTATCCAACTCCAACTCAGCAAGAATAATACCCACCCACAACGGATGAATAATATACTCTTCGCCGGATTTTCTACACTGTCCTTCGTGGGCATGATAAGCAATGTCAAACGCCTTCTCTATCATAGAAATGTCGTCTGACGGATGGTATTTGCGAACACGCTTTATTAACTTGTCATATAATACTTTCGGGTCCTGATAATCTTCCGGCGCCATGACTTTCTGGCCTTCAACGATCTCTAGTCCGCTATATGGGTTTTCCAAAACCGTCTTTTCACCCATAGATATTGCCCCCTCTGCCTTCCGAAATTAAAATATACGATATTATACCACTACTTTGTCGAATTTTCAAACTTTTTAGCACATCATTACCGATAATTTTGCACAATTATTTGTAAATGTTTATTTCCCTGATACTCACTGATTGTTGGATAATAAGTAAATGCCATCTTAGCACCTTTTCTTTCTTCAAAATATGCTAAAATTTTAGGAATGTCACCGAAATACAATGCTTCCATTCTCGTTCCATTCATATCCTGCAAAAACATCTTGAGTACATTCTGATTCTTGCCCAAAACTTTGGTATTTAAAACAGTCAAATCCTTTTCCACAAACACTGGCTTCGTATTTCCTTTTCCAAACGGTTCTAAAAGTTCCAATTGGTCAATCAGTTCCTCGCTGACGTACGCAAGAGGCATCTGCATATCAATAGAAATCTTGGGTATCAAATCTTCCTCTGTCAAATTACTCTTCTGGTTGAGTATCATGCGAAATGAATCAAGATTGCGTTCCTCCAAGGAAACTCCTGCCGCAAGCTTATGTCCGCCGAACTTTGTCAACAATTCTTTGCATTTATTCAACTCTTCATACATATGATACGAATCTATCGAACGCCCGGAGCCTTTGATTCCATCCTCTGCCTTCGTCAGCACAAATGTTGGCTTGTAGTAGCGTTCTCTCACTCTTCCCGCCACGATACCTGCCAGACTCTCATGACAGTTTGGAAGATAAATCACAAGCACATGGTCGCTCTTAAGTTCTGATTCTTCCACCAATGCAATAGCTTCCTCCACAGCCTGTGCAGTCAAATCCTTGCGGCTGTCATTCAGTGCCTTTAAATCGCCTGCAAGCATGTCCGCATCGCGCTGCGACTTTGCTCTGAGTAAATCCAAAGCACGCTTTGCCGTATCTAGTCGTCCACTCGCATTTAGGCATGGTCCGATGACAAATCCAATGTGATAAGCTGACAGCCTATCCACATTTACCTTCGTACATTCCAAAAGAGCCTTGAGCCCAAGATTCTGCGTGCGTTTTAACATTTCCAATCCTTGCTTTACAAAGATGCGGTTCTCACCAACCAAATCCATGACATCGCCCACAGTTGCAATGGCGACATTTTCCATAAGATAATCCACATCTTCCGCTTCTCTTCCAAATGCTTCAAAAAGAGCCTCCACTACCTTGTAAGCAACTGCCGCCCCACAAAGCTCCTTAAATGGATAGATGCAATCCTCTTGTTTCGGGTCAATCACAGCATCTGCAGAAGGCAAAAGATAACGCTTCACTCCATCTGTTTCTTCATACGGCACCTCGTGATGGTCTGTAATGATAATCGTCATGCCAAGTCGTTTCCCATAATCAACCTCTTCCCTTGCGGCGATACCATTATCACAGGTGATAATGGTATCCACGCCCTGCTTGTATGCGCGGTTAATGAGATCACGATTGAGTCCATAACCATCCTTCATACGATCCGGGATATCACTGTCAACTTGTCCACCTAATTTCCGCAGTCCTTCCAACAATATGTAGGTCGCATTGACACCGTCAATATCGTAATCGCCGATGACACGAATCCTCTTGCCTTCTTGAATCTTTTCCATCAGAATGTCAATCGCCCGATTCATATCCTTCATCAGCATTCCATCATGAAGATCCATAATCGTTCCGTTCAGATATTGTTCGATTGCCTCATCACCCACAATATCTCGATTTCGGATGAGTCTCACCAGAATTGGACTGATCTGAAATTTTTCTGCTATTTCCTGAAAAGGTGCACCTTTTCGCATTACAAACCACTGTTCCATCCTATACCTCTTGAATTTGATTTGTGCTTTTGAGAAAAAACACGTATTTACGGTGTATAAAAGTATGCCTCGGTTATTACACCGTAATCTCATGAAATTTTTCTTATTATTGTGGCAACAAATACGGTGTGTGTAAAAATTTGTTTCTGCCGCACCGTAGAAAATTAAATTTTTCCTTAATTATAAACTGGGAAATACGGTGCAAAAGTCATCATTATATAAATTCACCGTAACTGCCCTTAGAGCATCCTTCTGTCTTACGGTACATGTAACACACACTTAATTTTTCACCGTAAAATCAAATATTGTCTTAATTCGGAACTAATATTTACGGTGTAAATTTTATAATACTAATTTCACACCGCATTAATTCTTAAAACACGTATTTCTTCTTAATTATGACTTTTTTTTTACTTTCTGTAAAGTGTTTTTCAGTACAAAAAAAGCAAAGGAAATATCTCCTCTGCTTCTTAAACATATTAAACTGATTATGATAGCATACCACCTAAGGTTCCGCCTCCAATGCAGAGAATTGCCGTAGTAATTGCACTGAGGCCATTTGTATTAAACTCCCTGTACACCCCATAGGAAATCAGAAACAGCAATACAAAATAGATTGCACCTATAATCATTCCCCAGATAAATTTACGAACTCTCGTAAGTTTCCCTATGATATAACCACCCATAAAAGTAGATACTACATAGATAGCCACAATTCCGGCAACTACCACTTGCTCGTCCAACTCGAACTTGTACACAAGAAATGTAAGTCCCAAAAGCAACAATCCGGTTACTATATAAGATGCCAATAACGATTTCAGCATCCACATGATTTTCTCGCCTCTTCTTTTACGCATAAAAAATCCCTCCTTATTTACCTCAATCTATGAGGTGGAGGGAGAATTTATGCTTTATTGTTCCATTTGGCGTCCAAGAAAATTCGAGGCACAGGTAATTACCTTCTGTTCTGTTTCGCCAATTTTCTTTTTATCTTGTTTCTCGAGCAGAACGACAGAACCTAGAACATCTCCTTCGCAGATAACTGGGCTCACAATCTGTCCTAAGAAACCTTCCTGCATATCATCTGTGATAGGTACGAATTTCTTCTCACCCTGATATGCCATAATCTGCTCTCTCTCTGCAATGGCCGTCTCCAGGCGTTTACTGATGTATTTGTCCTGTAATTCCTTTTTGCCGTAGCCTGCTGCAGCGATAATCTGGTCATGATCTGTGATGCAGACTGTGCTACCAAGTGTTGTTGCAAGGCTTTCTGCATAGTCCTTTGCAAAACGTGACAATTCACCGATTGGCGAGTATTTCTTTAAGATAATTTCACCTTGACGGTCCGTGAAGATTTCAAGAGAATCTCCCTCGCGGATGCGGAGAGTTCTTCTGATTTCTTTTGGGATAACCACGCGGCCGAGGTCATCTATACGACGTACGATACCTGTTGCTTTCATATATTCATTTCTCCTTTTGTCATTTTTTACTCTGTGAGTATTATCTGTCAAAGGAGAAATAATATACCAATGTGTAATTTTTAATTATGTGAAATTCCATGAAATTAAACTGCGTCATCTCCAAATTGTTTGTCAACACTTTCAATCATACCAAGAACTGCCGTATTCAATTCACTTGCTTTTTTTGAAGTAATCACAGACTGTCCTATCTCTTCCTCCAGAGCCATTCTGGCATTACCAGCAATATTGCCTCCACGTTTCGCAACAGTTTTACTTTCTTCAAATCCTTCCGGTCGTACTTGTTTTGAAATCTCTTTGGTTGCCGTTTCCGTCAACATATTGAGTACAATCTCCGTTGTGCTCATATTGTCACGCAAGTTTTCTTTTTTTAATCCTTTGAAATTCTTATACTCTCTTGTAGACATTCCAGACCATGCTCTTGTGATTTCGTCTGTTAAAATCGCATATTCTTTCCCTGGTTTTACACCTCTGTCATGCCATTCATCTGTCAATTCTTTGCGTACTTGAATCGCCTGCAGACGTTGATTAATCCATTCACGTGAATATCCTTTTTTCAAATATGTATCCAACGCTCTATCTATCGTTAATTCCGGGTCTAATGTTTCTTCAATACGTTCACGTCCTACTTGTGCTAACCACATCTTAAAAGGCTCCGCTTTTTTTGATGGAATAGATTGAATGATGCGTAAGAGTTGTTCTATATCAGCAACGTCGGTATTATACCTTTTCCCATCTTTTGGAGACTTCATTTTTAGTTGTACGATTTTTTCGTACAACTCACTTCCCTCTTCTTTTAACTTTCTTTTTAAATCACTCCAATATCTACGTGGATTATCTACTTGTGTCAAAACTTGGCAAACATCCACCACAGAGAAATACCACTCCTCTTTCTCCTCATCCCATGCTGTTCGAATCGGTTGTTCTTCGAATAATTGAATCTTGTCCCCCATATTATGTACCCCTTTCTAATTTTATTTTTTGTTTAATTGCTCAATCCGTATCTTGTACTCCATCAATCGAAATAAATACTCCGGCATCTTACGTTGTCCTAATTCCCAATCTTGCACTGTTCGATATGGAATTCCAAAATACTCTGCGAATTCCTTACGATTCAATCCAGTTGTCATTCTCAATTCTATCAATTGTTCTCTCATAACAGTATCCCTTACATATGCATTTTTACACGCTCTGCGTGTTCTTATATTATCATCTTTGGGTAGTCTTGTCAATACTATTTTGTCCCGATTCAATGATACTTTTGTAGCAAAACCTGTTTTATAGCCAGACTTCAGCTATCCGTGTTGACAATTCCACCATAATTACAAAAGGACCAAATCCGGTAACCCTCTTGATTTTCTGGTATTCCCCGACTTGGTCCTTATCTGACATTTACGTCATTGCGACATACATCATCTATTACTCTTGTGTTTTCGCATCGACCTTTTTCTTCTTTTTAGTTATTATAACCGCAATTACAACTCCTAGTACAACTATAATTACAGCAATAGTAATAACACTGCATAACTCTTTATTGTTCGCGTTTTGCTCTTTTTCAACCTTTGTATTAGTCTTTACATCCTCAGACTCTGTTGAAGTTTTATCTATAACAACATATGTTCCTGCTTCTTGTGTCTTTACAGATATAGTTCCATCTTCATTTAACACAAATTCTTTTTCTGTAACTGTGCCGTCTTCTGATACATACATTACAATCATATCTTCTGCATTTATCTTATCTGCATTTGGAAGAATGAGCGTATATTCTCCATTAGGATTAATGTCTGTTCCATCTTTTGTATATCGTATGTTATACGCAACAAACTTTGTTCCTTTATCAGCTACTGCTGTTTTTACACTCTCGTAATTTCCATCATCCTTTGTAATCAGACTAAAGTTTGGAGTTGTTCCTTCCGCAAAAACACCCGTTTCAGCTTCGATTGAAACTCCTGTAGTTGTATCTGCTACTTTGCAAGGAATAATTTCTTGGGTTGCCTCATTACATCTCTTGCATTTCCCTTCCATTAACCCGGTCGATGTTAGAGTTGCCTCTTTTACAATGGTAGTGTTCTCAAAATCATGTCCAAGTGCCTCTATAACTCTTACTTCCTTCTGCGTACAATTTGAACAAGCATGCTCTGACTGTCCGGTTGTTGTACAAGTTACTGCTGTAACATCCGTCCACTTTCCAAACTTGTGTCCCGTGGCCTTAACTGTATTTGTTGTTTTTTGATTACAACGTGTACAGGTTCCAGTTTCTACTCCCGTTTCTGTACAAGTCGGTTGTTTTGTTACTGTCGGATTACTAAAACTGTGTCCTAACGCTGCTATTGAGCGAGTTTCAGCATGGGAACGTCCATTTCTTGTACAAGTACGTTTTTCTTGGCCTGCCGTCGTACAAGATGGTGCTGATGTTTGCGACCAAGCACCAAAACTATGTCCCTGCGCATTAATGGTAGATGTCTCTGTTTTTGAGCATACAGAACAAGTTCTTGTCTGTGTTCCTGTTGTAGTACATGTTGCTTCTTTCGTTACATTCCATGAGCCAAACTTGTGACTATTTGTTTTTGCTATTGGTTCAGTCTTGGTTGCATTACATGCAGTGCAGGTGAATTTCTTTTCGCCTGCTTGTTTACAGCTTAGCGTATTGTGTCTCCACACCATCGATTTTGAGAGAAGCAAGATCTGAGAGGTCACCACGAAAGATAAACACATTCATTCCATAGTACTTGCCGCCCTCTTCAATGTCATACACCACAGGTGCAGTTTTATCGAGTATGATGCCATCGGAATTTATATACGTAATATTTCCTGCGTTGTCCCTTACTCTTGCATAAATTACATATCTTCTTTCGGCATCTATCTGAAAGGTGCCGTTATATTCCTGCCATTCATTAATCGTGTTTAACTCGTCAAGTTCCAGCTTAGTCTCTGACAAATAATACGCAACGGTTTCTATGCCGCTATCTGCATCAATGGCAGTAATGGTAACATCCTGTGCTTCATTAAAGAATAATCCAAAGGTAACGTTATTTAAGAAAGATGACCCCTTGTTTTCCTGAATACTGATTTCAGCCACTGGCGCTTTCGTATCCGCAAAAATCTCAAACTTAATGGTTACTTCTCTTTCATCGTTGGTAGCCCATTTGTATTTTTTCTCATCCCTTAAAGCAAGAACAACGTCATATTTACCTACGTTTATACCACCATCATTTACCTCGACAGTATAGATTTCAGTATCCTCTATATCAGCTTTCATATTTTGTCCGCTATATGTCTTGCTGATCACAGTCGGCTCGGTCACCGTTGCCTTTTCAATCACAAAAGGAGCATACAGCGTAAATTTATCCGCCGTATCCATCTCGACAGGATGAATGGCAAAATTCTTTTGCACTGTACCGCTATAGTTACCTTTAAATTCTATGATAACATTTTTTCTCCTGCATTTGTGCAGTCACTAGGCCAAGTAACCGTATAATCGCCATTCTCAACCAAAGGCAAACCATTATAAGAAACCAAAATCGTCGGCTTCTGCTCCGTTCCATTGTAAGTGAACGCACCATCCGATAAAGTGACCATCGTATCATCTATAACAGTACCACCCGGTGTACTCGTTTGTTTCAGTTTTGTACTGATGGTGATGGTAACCGGTTTTACAATAGAATTCACTGTAACAGCAGATCCATTATCCGAATAATTAGTTCCGTAATTAGCACTCACACCCGTCACGACATATTTATCATCAACAGTATATGTGATGGTTGCGTTATCTCCGTATGTGACAGCCGTTTGATTGGCTGCCAAATTTGTATGTGACGGATGATTTGTGGTGACCTGATATTCGACTCCATCGCTGGCATTGCATTTTCGTCCGTATGATAATAACGAAGCATACTATTATTATCTCCGGATTGGCTCAATGATGGAAAGGTATATGTCCCGTCGGCAAATGCCGTCATCGGCACCAAACCTAAAATTGTAATTACGCTCAATGCAAGTGCCAGCATCCTCTTTGTATATGTTATCTTTTTCATAAATAGACCCTCTTTTTGGGCGAAAAACTTTTTTCTTTATTATTACTTCACTCTTCTGCGAATTACAATCATACACAATCATAATGACTTCAACGATTTTTTGAACTGCACAGCAAAGAGAATCGCCGTAAAAGTTACCGCTATCACATCCGCAACCGGCTCCGCCATATACACACCCATAGTTTTGTCCGAAATTACCTGTGGCATTAGATAAATAAGTGGCAATAACAGAATAAACTTACGCACAATCGCTACGATAATCGAGCATGGTGCATTCCCTATGGAAACGAAAGTCATCTGACACGCAATCTGTATTCCGAAAATAAACAGAACGGCACAGTAGATACGAAGTGCCTTGGCAGTAAATTCGATGAGTGCAGTATCCGGCGTAAATATTCCGGCAAAGACAGCCGGAGATACCATAATAACGGCCCATATCGTGAACGAATATACCAGGCATGTGGCAAGGAGCAGTTGAAACGTCTTTTTCACGCGGTCTGCATTTTTTGCACCATAATTATAACTGGAAATAGGTTGTGCGCCCTGCGCGATTCCCTGCATCGGAAGCATTGCGAACTGCATAACGCTGGTCAATATCGTCATGGCTCCTACTGCAAGATCTCCGCCATATTTTAATAGTGACGAATTAAAACAAACGGATATTACACTCTCGCTGCTCTGCATAATAAAGGCAGAAAGCCCGAGCGCAACACACGGAAAAACAAGTTTGCCGTCTATCTTCATGTTGCTTCTTTTGAGTTTGAGTTGGGTTTTCTTGCCAAGCAGAAAAGTCAATACCCAGATGCAGGATACAGCCTGCGAAATAATGGTGGCAAGTGCTGCGCCTTTTACTCCCATATTACATCCAAAGATAAAAATAGGATCAAGAATAATATTACTTACGGCACCGATAATCACGGTCATCATTCCTACTTTTGCAAAACCCTGTGCTGTGATAAAAGCCCCCATACCTAATGTAAGCTGAACAAAGACAGTGCCAACCGCATAGATATTCATGTAATCCGTCGCATATCCAATTGTATTTTTACTTGCACCAAACATCAATAATAAATCTTCGTTCCAGATAAGAAGCACTGCCGTAAGTACCGCCGATACAATAAGCTGCAGCGCAAAGCAACCACCTAAAATCTTTTCTGCTGATTCGTTATCCTTCTTTCCCATATAAATGGATGCCCTCGGCGCACCGCCCGAACTGACAAGTGCCGCAAATGCGGAAATGATCATAATAATGGGCATACATACACCCACACCGGTTAAGGCAAGGCTGCCATCTCCCGGCATATGGCCGATATAAATACGGTCAACAATATTATAAAGCATATTGATTAACTGGGCTATGACCGTCGGTACTGCCAGTTTGAACAGTAACTTGCCAATCGGTTCCGTTGCAAGCATTGATTTGTTTTCCGTCATGATTTTTACCTCTTCTGTTAGATTTCTTCATTTCATATTTCTATAAGCACCAATGACTTTATTTTACTTGTTCATAAAAACCCGTCAACCGCTTTTATCAAATTTTAATACTTTTTATCTCAGACAGATATCCATCTTTTTTGTAGAAAAATGGAATTGCAAGGTT
>JAZNHX010000069.1:0-2615 GCA_045577115.1 Faecalimonas sp.
ATCCTCTGACTAAAAGGATATGGGTTAAGAGAAAGATTTAGGAGAATTAGAAAATACAAGTGTTACAGTGTTGAAGTATAATTATGGTGAATGGGAATTAATACAGTACAATACTATTTATTAGCGGCGCAGAGGTAAGGATGCGGTGTTGTAACAAAAGATATGCTAATTGAAGAGGAAGAGTATGAAAAAAGAAGGGAATACATTTAAGAAAAACATTGTCAAAAAATCATATAAAGTTGTGTCCATGTTAACGGCATTTATTTCATCTTCTGTATTATGGTACTACAATCTGAGCCCATACTGGGAAGAGGATTATACGGGATATATGACGCTGTTCTTAGTTGGTGTGCTTTTTTGCATCACATACTGGGTGTTTGCCAAGATGTATCAGGCACCGAAAATCGGTATCTATAGATTGACAGAACTGACGTATTTCCAATTGCTGGCATTTACTATTGCGGACGTGATTTTATTCGTGGAATCTGTGATATGGTTCCACGGATTGGAAAAATTGCTGATAAGAAGTTTTGTTATCTGTCTTGGAGCGCAGATGATGATAACAGTGATGAGCATCTTTGTTCATAATCGTCTGTTTGCACGTTACGATGTGGCTCGAAAAGTTATGATTGTCTATGGCAATGAACATTATCATTCATTAGTGAAGAAGATGAAGGCAAAGAAGTTCCGTTACAATATCGTGGGATGTTATTCAGATGATACTCCGATGGAACAATTAAAGGCACAGATTGTGGAAAGCGAGAGCATCTATTTGTATGAGACGAGTGAACAATTGAAAAAAGATTTGGTTTATTATTGCGATGGTATTGGCAAGGATATCTATTTGACGCAGAGCGTTGATGACTTGATTACGATGGGGTTTGACATCTCCCACACATTTGATACACCATTTATCAGGACAAAGCGAATGCCGGTAAAATGGTATTATCCGTTTGTGAAGAGAACATTTGACATTGTAGCTTCTTTATTAGCGTGTATTATACTCTCACCAATCTTTTTGATTGTTGCAATTGCGATTAAAGTATATGATGGAGGCCCGGTGTTCTTCACGCAAGACCGCGCGGGAAAAGACCACAAAGTTTTCAAAATCTATAAATTCCGCAGTATGATTACGGATGCGGAAGCAGACGGAATGAGAAGAGCAACCAGTAACGATGAGAGGATTACACCAGTAGGAAAACTGATTCGTGCGATACGTATTGATGAGCTGCCACAGTTACTTAATATTCTTAAAGGTGACATGTCAATTGTCGGACCGCGTCCAGAGAGAGTGGAATTAGACGAGATATATACGAAGCAAATGCCGGAGTTTGCTCTTCGCCTGAAGGTGCGAGGCGGACTTACAGGATATGCACAGGTTTTCGGAAAATACAATACAACTCCGGAGGATAAGTTAAAACTAGACTTGCTGTATATCAACCAACGTTCTGTTTTGTTGGATTTGAAATTGATTTTATATACTATCAAGATTATGTTTGTTCCGGAGAGTACGGAAGGATTCGAGGAAGATGAGACAACGTTGAAGGATATTGATAAGGAGCAAAAATAATGAAAGCAGTGATTGTTAGTAGTTCATATTCGTATTTAGAGAGAGTGGAACTTTTAAAAGAGTATTACGATAAAAAAGGATATGACACTACAGTTCTTTTAACTGATTTCATTCATGCGAATAAAAGTTATGCGACTTGGGAAAGAGAAGGATATATTCTTGTAAAGACAAAACCATACCAGAAAAACATTTCGGTTGACCGTCTCTATTCTCATTATAAATTCGCCAAAGATATTGAAGCACACTTGAACAATATGGAAGTAGATTTGTTGCACATTTTACTTCCGGCAAATTCTTTGGCAAAGGTGGGCAAACGATATAAGGACACACATTCGAGCGTAACGCTTTGTTTTGATATTATTGACTTATGGCCGGAGACAATGCCAATCAATAAGTTTAAGAAAACATATCCGTTTGAATATTGGCGTAAATTGCGCGATGATTATTTGGATAATGCAGATAGAATCTATTGTGAATGTGACCTATTTGCAAAGGTCATGCACAGAGAAAATGATAAGAGATTCAAAACTTTGTACTGGATTAAGACAGATGAGCCTGTTGCAAGCAATCCGAAGCTACATAAGGATGAATTGCATGTGTGCTATTTAGGTTCCATCAACAATGTAATTGATATTGATTATATTGTTAGAATGTGTAACGAGTTAAATGAGATAAAGAAAGTAGTTCTTCACATTGTCGGAGATGGAGAAAAACGGGAAGAATTACTGCAAAAGGCAAGAGAAACACAGACAGAGGTCATCTATCATGGATTGGTATATGAAGCGGAGAAAAAACAGGCAATCTTTGATGAATGTCATTTCGGTTTAAATATTATGAAGTCAAGTGTCTGTGTGGGACTGACGATGAAGTCTTTGGATTATTTTCAGGCAGGACTCCCGATTATCAATAATATTCAGGGGGACACTTTTGATATGGTAAATACTTATCGTATTGGATTTAATGGGTATCAGACATTAGCAGAACAACTAGATAAACTTGGATACGAGGAATATCTGCAAATGAGAGAGAATGTAAAGAACATGTA
>JAZNHX010000070.1:0-4692 GCA_045577115.1 Faecalimonas sp.
AGATGTAAGAAGTTTTAGAAAAAATGAGGAGGTATAGCGTGAAAAAAGAGAGTGATTCGAAACTTAGAATTATTCCAATCGGTGGGCTGGAGCAGATCGGTATGAACATCACTGCCTTTGAGTATGAAGACAGTATTGTTGTTGTGGATTGCGGTCTGGCCTTTCCGGAAGATGACATGCTTGGAATTGACCTTGTCATTCCGGATGTAACATATTTAAAAGACAATATAGATAAAGTGAAGGGCTTTGTCATTACCCATGGTCATGAAGATCATATCGGTGCGTTGTCGTATGTGCTGAAGGATATTAACGTGCCTATCTATGCGACGAAACTTACAATCGGCATTATTGAAAATAAATTAAAAGAACACAATATGCTTCGCAGCACGAAGCGCAAAGTGGTTACTTACGGACAGTCTATCAATCTGGGACATTTCCGTATCGAATTTATTAAGACAAATCACAGTATTCAGGATGCGGCAGCACTTGCAATCTACTCGCCAGTAGGAACTGTAGTTCATACAGGTGACTTTAAAGTAGATTACACGCCGGTATTTGGTGATGCAATCGATTTACAGAGATTTGCAGAGATTGGTAAGAAAGGTGTTCTTGCGATGATGTCAGACAGTACGAATGCAGAAAAGCCGGGATTTACGGCGTCTGAGCGTACCGTTGGTGTGACGTTTGACCATTTGTTTGCAGAACACTGCAACAGCAGAATCATTATTGCAACATTTGCATCCAATGTAGACCGTGTACAGCAGATTATCAGCTCAGCGTACAAATATGGCAAGAAGGTAGTCGTAGAAGGTCGAAGCATGGTAAATATTATTACAACAGCTTCTGAACTTGGCTACTTGGATGTTCCAAAAAATACATTGATTGAAATCGATGAACTTAAGAACTATCCGGATGAGAAGACCGTTCTCATTACAACCGGAAGTCAAGGTGAATCGATGGCAGCCCTCTCACGTATGGCGGCAGACATTCACAAGAAAGTGTCTATCAAACCGGGAGATACGGTGATCTTCAGCTCGTCTCCGATTCCGGGAAATGAGAAGGCAGTTTCAAAGGTAATCAACGAGTTGCAGCAGAAGGGTGCAACTGTTATCTTTAAGGATGCACACGTATCCGGACATGCTTGTCAGGAAGAATTAAAGCTTATTTATTCGTTATTGAAACCAAAATATGCGATTCCGATACACGGTGAATATCGTCATAGGAAGGCAAATGCAGGAATTGCAGAAGCACTTGGTATTCCAAAAGAAAATATATTTATGATTCAATCAGGAGATGTGCTTGCAATTGACCAGAATGAGGCGAAGCTTGTAGATAGGGTGCAGACCGGTTCTATTCTGGTAGATGGTCTTGGTGTCGGAGATGTCGGCAATATTGTACTTCGAGACAGACAGCATCTTGCAGAAGACGGAATCATGATTGTCGTTCTTACTTTAGAGCGTGGAACCAATCAAGTGCTGGCAGGACCGGATATCGTATCACGTGGATTTGTCTATGTGAGAGAGTCTGAGGACCTTATGGAAGAAGCAAAGCAGGTGCTCTGTGATGCCATTGAAAACTGTCTGATTCACAATCGTTATGCGGATTGGAACCGAATCAAGATGGTGATTCGTGATACGATGAATGATTTTATCTGGAAGAAGACAAAGAGAAGACCGATGATTCTTCCAATTATAATGGATGTGTAGTTTTATAAGAGTTTGCTTGCAAAGTCTTGCGCGAGGCGCGATTGCGAAGCAATGATTACCTTACACGCGCCTCTGCGCATCCGCGCGGAGCGGTGTGTGTGGTACACACACAAGGACGGGGAATTTTTCTCCGTCCTTGATTGTGGAAATAGGAAGGATAAAGCGATGATTGTAGATGAACGCATGGTGACGTTTATTCATTCACTGGAAACAGAAAATAGTGAGATATTGGAAGTAATTGAAAAAGAGGCGCTGGATACATTTGTACCGATTATCCGCAAAGAAATGCAGAGTTTCTTAAAGGTGCTATTGGCAATCAAAAAGCCAAGCCGTATCTTGGAAGTGGGAACAGCGGTTGGCTTTTCGGCGATTCTGATGAGCGAGTATGCTCCAAAGGAGTGTCACATCACAACCATTGAAAAATATGAACCACGCATTCCGATTGCGAGGGAGAATTTTAAGCGTGCAGGAAAAGAAGAACAGATTACGCTCTTGGAGGGTGATGCTCTGGAAATCTTGCAAGGCTTAGAAGGAGAATTTGACTTTATCTTTATGGACGCGGCGAAGGCACAGTATATTTACTATATGCCGGAGGTAGTACGACTCCTTGCAAAAGATGGAGTGCTCATCTCGGACAACGTACTGCAGGATGGTGATATCATTGAGTCCCGATTTGCAGTGGAGAGACGGAATCGCACCATTCACAGTCGCATGCGCGAGTATCTGTATGAAATAAAACATCATAAATTATTAGAGACCTCCATCATTCCACTTGGCGATGGAGTTGCATTAAGTACGAAAGTGAGAGAGGAATAGGAAATGGCAAGACATCCTGAATTATTGATTCCGGCGAGCAGTCTGGAAGTATTAAAGACAGCAGTTATCTTTGGAGCAGATGCTGTATATATCGGCGGCGAGGCATTTGGACTTCGTGCAAAGGCTAAGAATTTCACAATGGATGAGATGCGTGAAGGCATCGCATTTGCACACGAGCACGATGTAAAGGTGTATGTGACAGCAAACATCTTGGCACACAATAATGACCTTGCAGGCGTGAGAGAATATTTCAAAGAATTAAAAGAGATAGGACCGGATGGGCTAATTATTGCAGACCCTGCCATTTTTGAAATTGCAGTTGAAGTTTGCCCGGAGATTGAGCGTCATATCAGTACACAGGCGAATAACACGAACTACGGAACATTTAATTTCTGGTACAAGCAGGGCGCAACCCGTGTGGTAACAGCTCGAGAACTGTCACTGGAAGAGATTAAGGAAATCCGTGCAAATATTCCGGAGGATATGGAGATAGAGACGTTTGTACATGGTGCGATGTGTATTTCATATTCGGGAAGATGCCTCTTAAGCAACTATATGGTCGGAAGAGATGCGAACCAAGGTGCCTGCACACATCCTTGTCGCTGGAAGTATTCGATTGTGGAAGAGACAAGACCGGGAGAGTATTATCCGGTATTTGAAAATGAGAGAGGAACCTATATCTTCAATTCAAAGGACCTCTGCATGATTGAGCACATTCCTGAACTGATTGAGTCGGGTGTGGACAGTCTCAAGATTGAGGGACGTATGAAGACCGCCCTCTATGTTGCCACAGTTGCAAGAACATACCGCAAGGCGATTGATGATTATAAAAAAGATCCGGAACTCTATAAGAAGAATATGCCGTGGTATCTCGACCAGATATCCAACTGTACTTACAGACAGTTTACGACAGGATTCTTCTTTGGAAAGCCAAGTGAGGACAGCCAGATATATGATAGCAACACTTATGTAAAAGAGTACACCTATCTTGGTATCATCGGGGAAGAGAGAGACGGAACCTATCGCATTGAGCAGAGAAATAAGTTCTCTGTGGGCGAGACCATTGAGGTTATGAAGCCAAATGGAGAGAATGTCGAAGTGACTGTAAAACGTATTCTGACAGAGGATGGAGTGGAACAGGAAAGTGCACCGCATCCGAAGCAGGTGTTGTATGTGGATTTGGGAATTGAAGTGGATAAGTATGACCTTCTGAGAAGGGCAGAGTAGGTAAGAATGAAGACATGTCCTAAGTGTAATTTAGAATTGCCAAATGAAGCGCATTTCTGTCCACGGTGTATGTATGAATATCCGAGAACAGAAAGCAAGAGTAAAAGTGGCAAGTCATTAAAAAAGAAAAAAAGAACCTTTGTTATAATCCTTCTGGTATCTATGATATTCATAATAAGGTTTTGGCCATTGATAAGACTGTTGATACCTAAAGATAATGGTAAGAATACCAGTGCGCAGAACCAACAAGGTATAGAATTGACATTCCGTACAAATGAAATGACCGGAGAAAATCCTGCGATTATTCATGATTTCGAAGATAAACTTTTTACGGATTTGGATTCTGTTTCGCAAATACTTGGAGAAGAAATAGAGGAAGCCTACCCAGACGCAGAATATATGGTACACGAATTTGAAAATGTAGAGATAGAAGCTTCTCAAGATGAAAGAGTAAAAAGTATTTATGTTGATTATTTGAATGCTACAGATGAAATCATAGAGCAATATGGGATTCACGGTATAAATGGTAAAACAAGCAGAGAAGAAGTAAGGGGAAGAATAGGAGCTCCAGACCAAAATTTCGAAGAAGAGTGGAGTTATAGATTTGATGGAGAAAGAGGTATGCCGACATTAAGAGTTTTCTTTGATGAAAATGACATGGTAATAGCACTGCAGTATTATACTCTGCAGTAGTATTACAATGTATTTTGGGAATGGTCGAAAAGAGCATTGTTCGTTTGGAAAATAGAATACTTGTTATTCAAACACCAAATGAGAATGCTGTCGCGTTCATTCTTCGGATATAATGGGGAAAAGCCAGCATATTTTAATAACTGCTGTGCTTCTGTAAGAGATAAATGCATGCCAAAAGCCAAAGAAATTAATTTATCTCTGGATGGAAATCTTTTTCCGGAAAATATCTGATAACCAAGTCGGAGGCCAA
>JAZNHX010000071.1:0-8408 GCA_045577115.1 Faecalimonas sp.
TTAGCACCTATTAAAGATATAAAAACAATGATTTATGCTTTCTTTGAACTTTCGTGTAGAAAGGATAATGTGCGCCTTCATATAATGGGTGGGGTCGATGACCAAGAATATGCAGATGAATGTTATGCATTGGTCAAACAACTGAATTTGGAAGACAAAATCATATTTACAGGACGTGTAAATATTATTGAATATTTTGAAAAATTGGATTTCACATTACTTACGAGTATTTCTGAGGGGCAACCTCTGTCTGTCTTAGAATCTTTTGCAGCGAGACGACCATGTGTTACCACAGATGTAGGTTGTTGCAGTGAGCTACTAAACGGGAAACCGGGTGACACGCTGGGGAAGGCTGGTTATTTTGTACCGCCGATGCAACGTGACAAATTGGCTGATGCAATGGAAATACTATGCGAATCCAGGGAAGTGCGTCTGAAAATGGGAGAAATCGGACAGAAGAGAACCTATGAGAATTTCAGATACAACATTATGCTTACAAAATATAGAGATTTATACAAAGAGGTGGAGAACGAGTGGCAGGCATAGGATTTGAATTAAAAAAACTGTTTCATAGAAAAGGTGTGTTAAACACTGCCAAAGCGTATGGCTATGCGACTGTAATCTGTGCCGGTCCTATGCTACTCGGTGTAATTCTACTGCTGGGTATTATGGCACTCTGCACATTTTTTGGAACAGATGTACACACGCGTGAGCTTCTGATTTGTATGATAACCTATACACTATTGGCTTCAGTTACGGTGACATCCTTTTTCTCCATGGTGGTGACGAGATATGTAGCGGACATGCTCTTTGAGAATAAAAATAGGGCGGTACTTCCTGCATTTTGGGGCTCTACGGTGATTATGATGGCAGTTGGCAGTGTTTTATACGGAATTTTTCTTGTTTTTTCAGGAGCGACCTTGATTCAGGGGATATTGTGTTATATTCTATTTTCAGAGTTAATTATTGTTTGGAATGCGATGAGTTTTCTGACAGCCATTAAAGATTATAAAGGTATTTTTCTATCTTTTTTCACTTCGGTTGCGGTGTCAATACTTTTGGGCATGCTACTTTTATGGCTTGGATTTCCGACAATAGAGTCTCTGTTATTGGCGGTAACGGTGGGATACGGAATTATGCTCACATGGGATGTTATCCTGCTTCACCGTTATTTTCCACATACCGATCTTGGCGCATTTACATTTCTAAAATGGATTGATGCCTTTTTACCGCTTGCACTTTCCGGATTATTCATGAATGTCGGCATGTTTTCGCATTTGGTAATTATGTGGTTTTCGGATATCCGTGTCCATGTGCATGGGCTCTTTTACGGTGCACCGTGGCATGATGTGCCGGCTTTATTAGCATTTATGACTGCACTAATGACCACCGTCAATTTTGTTGTCTCCGTTGAGGTGAATTTTTATCCGAAGTATCGGAATCATTACAGTCTATATAATGATAGAGGTACTATTTCAGATATCAAGCAGTCTGAGAAAGAAATGCTTGATACACTTAAGACCGAGATTTTTTATACAGCACTCAAGCAACTCTTATTCACAGCAGCATGTATTGCTTTGGGCGGATATTTGCTTGATTTATTACCGCTTGGATTTAACGAAATCATGCGTGGATACTTCAGAACACTATGTGTTGCTTATGGACTTTATGCGATTGGTAATATGCTGATGCTGATACTGCTTTATTTTACGGATTATAAGGGGGCGTGTTTTACGACCGCTGTTTTTGCAGTGGCGACCATAGTATTAACCGTAATTTCGCTCTTTTTCCCGTATGTATATTATGGATTTGGCTTTTTGATTGCAGCTATGATTTTTGTCATAGTCACTGCACTCAGACTTGACTATTTTACGAAAAGACTTCCTTACTATATTTTGTCGGTACAACCACTTGTTGCGGAAGACCGTTCCGGTTTGTTTGCGCGATTGGGTGTGTACCTAGAGAAAAGGTTTGAAAGGAGATAACTATGAAACTGAAAAGTATACTTTTGGGGATGTTTGTTTTGGCAATGCCGGCTTTCTTATGTGCGTGTAGCGTCGAGGAAGCTGCTAACACAGAACTCGGTACGAAGGTGGAAAAACAGGACATAGAAACCAATACAGATATTCACATTCGTGATAAAAATCTTCTATATAGCCAGTATGACAATCAAGAGATTGTCACCATGTATCTCACAGTATCTTCAGGGAATTCCGCGGAAGGTACGAATCATACATGGGAAGAGATCAATACATATTCAGCCTATGATTATGAAAGAATGGGTGTTAATCGCTATCAGGTTGCAGGACTTCTGCAAGTGGGAAATGAAGAAGGACTGATACCAGGTGAATTGGGATATGGACAGATAGCACCAAACTGTACGGTTCAGATTAGAGGTCAGTCATCCAGTCGTAATCCTCAAAAGAATTACAAAATCAGTATTAAGGATAACAAAGGCGATTGGCGTGGACAAACGACAATTGCTTTGAACAAACATCAGGGTGATGGCTTACGTTTTAGAAACAAGCTTGCATTCGATTTGCTCACTCACATTGATGAGTTGATGAGTCTTCGAACCACTTTCGTGCGTCTCTATGTCAAAGACACTACGAAGGGCGGAGAGGCCAAGTTCGAAGATTACGGAATCTATACGCAGGTGGAGCAACTGAATAAAACTGCACTCAAAGCGCATGGACTTGACCATCGAGGACATTTGTATAAGATTAACTTCTGTGAGTTTTATCGTTACGAAGATGTGATTGTATTGAAGGATGACCCGAAGTATGATATTAAGAAGTTCGAAGAGATATTGGAAATCAAGGGGGATGATGATCATACCAAGTTGATTCAAATGCTGGAAACAGTAAATGATTATTCCATACCAATCGAAGAGATAATAGAAGAGCATTTTGATATGGAGAATATCGCATATTGGATGGCATTTAATTTACTTGTCGGTAACGTTGATACACAGAGCCGTAACTTCTATATTTACAGTCCGCAAAATATTGACAGATGGTATATCATTCCGTGGGATATTGATGGTATGCTTCGGCGTACGGAATATCAACTTGTTGGTAGAATTGATTATGAAGCGTGGGAGAGTGGTGTAAGTAACTATTGGGGAAATGTGTTGTTCCAAAGATGTTTGAAATCAGAAGCATATCGCAAGGCATTAGACGATGCGATGCAAGAGCTGAAATCTGTGCTTTCGCCGGAACTTGTTAATTCTTATACCGAAAGTTATGCTAAGCTCTTAAAACCATATGTTTTTTCGAGCTCAGACTTGACTTATGCGCCTCTGACAAAAACAGAATATGATGTAGTTGTGAGTGGCATCAATGATGAAATTGCAGATAATTATAAACGTTATCAGGAGTCATTGAAAAAGCCGATGCCTTTCTACATAGGTGTACCGCAGCAAAAAGAGGATGGTTATGTGGTGGAATGGGAAAGTTCTTATGATTTTAAGGGTGAAGATATTACCTATACGTTTGAACTGTCTCAGGACTATAACTTCAATCAAACCATTGTAAAGGAAACAGGTTTTTCCATTCCGACCATGCAGTTTTCAAAGCTTCCTGAGGGACAGTATTTTATGCGTGTTACCGCACAGAACGAAAGCGGTGAAATGCAGTATGCGTTTGATTGCTATCGTTTAGAACTAGGCAAGGTATATGGAACCAAAAGCTTCTTTGTAGACAAAGAGGGTAAGATTGCGGAGGATATGTATGTCGAAGACTGAGCAGTATAGAAATGAATGGAAGTATTTGATAGATACTGCGCAAAAAGAGTTGATTTGTCAGCGATTATATCCTATGCTTCAATTAGATAAACATGCCGCAAACGGTGGCTATATGATACGAAGCCTTTATTTTGACGATTATTATCAATCGGCTTATGAGGAAAAGGATGCCGGTGTTCTCAGACGTAAAAAATACCGTATCCGTATCTACAATTGTGACGATAGCAGTATCAAACTGGAAAGAAAGAAAAAGTTTGGAGCCTATATTTTCAAAGAATCTGCTTCTCTTACAAAAGAGGAGGTGTACAAGATTCTGGATGGAGACTATGAATTCCTGTTACATAGTGATAAACCGCTTTGCCGAGAGTTCTATGTCGAGTGTATCAGTAATGTGATGCGGCCTCGTACAATTGTGGATTATGATAGAGAACCTTGGATACTGGATGCGGGAACAGTGCGCATTACGTTCGACATGGATGTAAGGGCAGCAGTCGGAAGTTATAATATTTTTGATAGCACGCTGCCAACCCTGCCTGTACTGGAACCGGGCAAGTGTGTGATGGAAGTCAAGTTTACAGAATTCCTGCCTCAGTTTGTACGAGAGATTTTGCCTGACAGGGCATCGGAATTTACGGCGGTTTCCAAATATGTACTTTGCTACGAAAAGACAGAGTATATGAATAGTTTTAAATATTGGTACGAGAATTAGATGGAGGAAAGATTATGAGTGTTCAAGATTTTATAAAAAAATCAATCTTGGAATCGGGTGCATTTGACGGCGCAAGTCTTACAAATATTGCTTTAGGACTCGTCACAGCAGTCGTGATGGGAGCAGTCATTTACTTAATTTACAGTAAGTTTTATGTAGGGGTAATATACTCCCGTAGTTTTGCAATTACTTTAGTGGGGATGACAGTATTAACAGCGATGGTTACACTGGCAATTAGTACCAATATCGTGATTTCCCTCGGTATGGTCGGTGCCCTCTCTATCGTTCGTTTTCGTACTGCCGTTAAGGACCCATTAGATCTTCTGTATCTGTTCTGGGCGATTACAACAGGTATCACCGCAGGTGCAGGCATGTATTTATTAGTAGCAGTAACAGCCATTGTAATGATTGGTATGATTGTCCTTTTCTATCACAAACAGCAAAAAGGACGCATCTATATTACAGTGATTCATTACATAGGTGATGAGGCAGGAGATAATATCATCCGTGCCTTGGGCAAGATGAAATATTTCGTAAAATCCAAGACAGTACGTAAAGGCAAAACGGAAATGGCCATTGAAGTATATTGTAAGGATAACGATATGTTCTTTTTAGATAAGATACGTGATGTAGACGGTGTTGAAGATGCAACACTGATTCAGTATAACGGGGAGTACCATGGATAATTTTTTAAAAACAAATGAAGGTTTTCAAACAACGCTACAATTGATGGATACCATCAATCATTCAACGGATGACTATCTCTTTATTTGGGATATTCAGGCCGATACGAGATGGTTTTTCGGGGATATTGACAAGTATTACGATATCCGTAAAAATGGAAGCGAAACGAATAGTACAAGTGATATGATGAAAATTATTTATCCTGCTGACCGTATGGCTGTGCTCAATAGTCTGATGCAGATTGCAAAGGGTGAAAAAGATACTCATAATATGGATTATCGCTGGATGAACCGCGATGGACAAAAAGTATGGATTAACTGTCATGGTACGGTCATTCGTGATAATGAGGACAAACCTCATATCATGATTGGGCGTGTGTCTGAAGAAAATCTGCGCCATCTTTATAATTCATTGACAGGGCTTTGGAATAAAAATAAGCTTCGCCAGGATTTGAAGGAAAAACTTGCAGACGGAGGCGGATATCTGATGCTTCTGGATATTGACGGCCTCGCAGCTATCAATCTCTCTCATGGCAGACAGTATGGGGATAAACTTCTTAAGGAGGTCGCTGAATTCTGCGAAAACCTAGAGGGTGTCAATATGGCATACCATGTGGATCACAACTATTTTGCTCTTATTTTGGATCCAAATACCCGAGAAGGTGTGTGTCATATTTACGAGGTGATTCAAGATGCAATGACAGAAAAATGTACGTTCACAGCAAGTGCTGTGCCGATTGCACGGTCGCTATTCCTTGACGAAACACAGCTTCTTGATTCTATTAATATGACACTCAAGAAAGCCAAGGCAATTTCTAATAACCGTATTGAATTTTTCTCATCCGAGGACTTGGGCAAAAAAATTGCGTCCTTGGAATTGTTGGAGGAACTCAAGCAAAGTGTTGAAAATCATTGTGAGAGTTTTGAGGTCTATTACCAACCACAACTTCGTGCAGGAAATTATGACTTATATGGTGTGGAAGCACTACTTCGATACAATTCGAAAACTCGCGGAAGAGTGTTCCCGGATGAATTCATTCCTGTGTTAGAACAGTCCGGGCTCATTAAAGATGTTGGCATGTGGGTGTTAGAGCAGGCATTGTTACAATGTAAAAAATGGCGGGAAGCAATTCCGGACCTTCATGTGAGTGTCAATTTCTCTGTGTTGCAGTTTGAAGATCACTATCTTGCAGAAAAAGTGATTCAAAAAGTCAGAGAGGTCGGGTTAACAGGCGATGCACTGACTGTTGAAATTACAGAATCCATGGAAATTCACAATAGCGAACAAATCATGAATATCATAAAGTGTTTGAAGGAATATCATATTAATTTCGCAATTGATGACTTTGGAACTGGGTATTCCAATCTTGGATATCTGAAACAAATGGATGTGGATGAAATTAAGATTGACCGTGTTTTTGTAAGCGGAATTGAAAAGGATAGCTATAATCATAAATTAATCAGTAATGTGATTGAATTTGCAAAAGGGAATGCAATTCGAACCTGTTGTGAGGGCGTCGAGAGTACAAGAGAACTTGTGACACTGGAACGATTGTTTCCGGATATTATTCAGGGATATCTTTTTGACAAACCAAATACGGCTGAGATGATAGAGAAGACCTATATTCATTCATCTTCCAATGAGTTTGTTCAAAGAACTGAGTTTGTTAATAAACTTTTTGAATTAAAAGAGAAAATGGGTGTTGTCCATTTTGATCCAAAGGATATTCTACGTGAAAACGGAATAGGACTTTGGTTGATGAGGATTGACCAAAGCAAAGAGAATCATGAATTACATGTGGATGAAACAATGGAACGACTGATGGCGGTTGATGTGAAATACACACCACGGGAGTGTTATGACCATTGGAATAGAAACATTCATCCGGATTATACGGATTATGTGAAGGAAAACATAGAAAAAATGATTCATGGTGATAAAGCCGTTCAGATAGAGTTTGCATGGATTCATCCGGAACTTGGCGATGTTATGGTTCGCTTCAGTGGAAAACGGGTAAATAATTCTGACGGAATGATTGTTTTGGAAGGATATTATAGAATTATTACCGATGTAATCGGGGCTTAAAAGGAGAGACAGAAGATGAAATCAATTCAAAGTAAAATATTACTTGTGGTTATTTCAGGACTACTTGTTATTACAGCAGTTGTTTCTGCTATTGCGGTTAGTATGACACATAAAATTATGCATAAAGATGCCGATAGAATCCTAAATAATGTGTGTCAAAAGGAAGCTGCATATATCAATGATACATTGGGAGATGTCGTAAAATCTGCAGAGGTTATGGAACATTATGCAACTACGGAAATCAGTGGTATGGATGCACTGAAGGACGAGGTGTATCGTACATCTTATATAGAAAGAGCCAAGAGAATGTTTGTGGATGTGGCACTTAACACAAATGGGTTAGAAGGATTCTTTATGAGAATTAATCCGGAGTATTCTGATGGTACTACAGGATTTTATAATATTATCACTGAGGACAAAGAATTTAAGGAAATGAAATTGACCGACCTTTATAAGTACTCAGAAGATGACGCAAAAAATGTTGGGTGGTATTATTCCGCGGTACGTGCAGGAACAGGTATATGGATGGACCCGTATTACTTCCCGGGACATGAAGAACAGTTGATATCTTATGTCTTACCTATGTATGTGAATGGGGAACTTCTGGGAGTCGTAGGGTTTGATATGAATTTTAAATATCTTACGGACCGTATCAATTCTATTGATGTTTATGAGCGTGGTTATGCGGTGTTGCTTGCTAAGGATGAAGTAACCTGTTATAACGCACAAGAAATAACAGAAACTCATAATCCACATACAAAAGCGACAGTGGCTTTGGAAAATGGTATGTATCTTGAATTGCGTGCAGATTATAATGATATTCAGAAAGAAATACGCCCAATGCTTAGCAAGATTGTAATGGCATTTATCGTTGTACTGATTTTATCTATTATTTATACGGTTATTGTTACTCGTAGAATCGTTCATCCATTAAAACAGCTTACATATGTCGCAGAAAAAATCTCAACGGGCATGAATGAAGAGGATTTAGGCACAATACCTATTCGCTCGAAGGATGAAGTGGGAACCCTCTCTCGCGTGTTGGTAAGAACATATGACAAAATACAGGAATATACAGCCTATATTAATGCATTGGCATACAGAGATTCCTTGACTGGTATTAAGAACAGCACAGCCTATACAGAGGCAGTAAAAAAAATAAATCAGGATATCAATTGTAACAAT
>JAZNHX010000072.1:0-3046 GCA_045577115.1 Faecalimonas sp.
ACTTAGAATCCAAGAGCCTTGGTACCTTGTGTGAACATTATAATATCATTAATCAGGCTGCTCACCGCGCTTATCATGATGCGCTTGCCACCGCTAAGATTTATCATTATCTGGCGCATGATTTTGAAGATAAAGAACCAAAGCTATTTATGCCGGAAGCATTACAATTTAAACCAAAGAAAGTACAGCCATGTACGTTAAGACAGGTTGAATATCTAAAAACGTTATGTACTTATCATAATATATGTATTCAGGAACATCCTGAAAAATTGACAAGAAGTGAGATGTCCCGTCTCATTGATAACATCATTACAACGCATGGGAAGATGTATACGGAGTAACTTATGAAACAAAACCATTATGTAGTCGGAATTCTGGCGCATGTGGATGCGGGGAAAACGACATTAGCAGAGAGTATCTTATACCTTAGTGGAAATATACGCAAAATCGGAAGAGTGGATCACGGTGATTCATTCTTGGATCATAATGCGCTAGAACGCTCCCGTGGCATTACGATCTTTTCCAAACAGGCCGAAGTACGCCTAAATGAGACAGAGATTACTCTGCTTGACACTCCGGGCCATGTGGACTTTTCAGCAGAAATGGAGCGTACACTGCAGGTGCTTGATTACGCCATTCTGGTTATCAGTGGCGCTGACGGTGTACAGGGACATGTAAAGACATTGTGGAAGTTATTAGAACGCTATAATATCCCAACATTTTTATTTATCAATAAGATGGACCAACCGGGAACCGAGAAGGATACTTTGATGGCAGAGTTGCAGAAGAGACTCAGCGATAAATGTGTTAATTTCACTACAGACAAAGCGTGTGAAGAATTTGAAGAAAGCATTGCTATGTGTAATGAAGAACTATTAGAGTCATATCTAGAAGGAAATACAATTGAAATATCAGACGTTCAGGACTTAGTTGCAGCACGAAAACTGTTCCCTTGTTTCTTTGGCTCTGCTCTTAAAATGCAAGGTGTAGAAGAGTTCTTGCAGGAGTTCGAAACATATCTAAAAACTAAGAACTATTCTGATGAATTTGGGGCAAAAGTATATAAAATATCAAGAGATAAACAAGGTGCAAGGCTTACACACTTAAAAATTACAGGTGGATCGCTGAAAGTTAAGCGCATGATTAAAGAGGATGAAAAAGTAGACCAACTTCGCATCTACTCCGGCACCTCTTTTGAGACGGTTAGCGAAGTGTATTCAGGAAGCATCTGTGCCGTCACAGGACTCACTTCCACACGTGTTGGAGAAGGACTTGGAATAGAGGAGGATTCTTTCCCGCCAATCTTAGAGTCTGTGCTAACATATCAGATTCAATTACCGGAGGGCACAGACGTACATGGAATGTTTCTCAAACTCAAACAGTTAGAAGAGGAAGAACCGGAGCTTCACATTGTCTGGAATGAAAGTTTAAGTGAAATTTATGCACAGGTCATGGGTGAAGTACAGATAGAGATATTAAAGAGCCTAATAGAAGAACGTTTTGGTGTAAAAGTTGAGTTTGGCGAAGGTAACATCGTTTACAAAGAAACCATTGAAGACACAGTGGAAGGAAACGGACACTACGAACCGCTTCGTCACTATGCAGAGGTACGCTTGTTGTTAGAACCAGGTGAACGTGGAAGTGGACTTGTATTTGCAACGGATGTCAGCGAGGATATCTTAGATAAGAACTGGCAACGCCTTATTATGACGCATCTGGAAGAAAAGGCGCATAAAGGCGTACTGACAGGCTCAGACATTACGGATATGAAGATCACGGTCGTAAACGGTCGTGCACACAATAAACATACCGAAGGTGGAGATTTCCGCCAATCTACTTATCGTGCCGTGAGACAGGGATTAAAGAAAACAAAAGGCATCTTATTAGAACCTGTCTATGACTATCAACTGGAAGTACCGTCAGAAATGATAGGGCGCGCCATGTCCGATATACAGAAGATGTATGGAACATTTTCACCACCGGAGACAGATGGTGAGATGTCTATTTTAAAGGGTACAGCACCAGTTATAAATATGAGAAACTATCAGATGGAGGTTATTGCATATACAAAAGGATGCGGAAGATTATTCTGCTCGTTAAAAGGCTATGAACCATGTCATAATACAGATGAAGTGATTGCAAGAATTGGATATGATTCTGAGAGTGATATCGACAATCCGACATGCTCTGTATTCTGCGACCATGGAGCTGGTTTTGTAGTAGCTTGGGATGAAGTGGATGCATATATGCACACGGAAAGCTACGCAAAGCGAAACAAAGTCCAGACAGAAATTGTGAATACTTATATGCCGCCACCTGTCATTGACGAAGATGAGATAAACGCCATCTTTGAGCGAACTTTTGGAGCAAACAAACGTGAGCCTCGCAATAGTACAAGAACAATTACTGCAGGTTACTCAGAACCGAAGAAGGTCAAGAAACAAGAACAGATACCAGAAGTTCTTCTGGTTGATGGATATAACATCATCTTTGCATGGGAAGACTTAAAAGAACTCTCGCAAGTGAACATTGAGGGCGCACGAGGAAAGCTCATGGACGTGCTCTGTAATTATCAAGGATACCGCAAGAATATCGTGATTCTGGTATTTGATGGTTACAAAGTAAAAGGTAATCCTGGCGAAGTATTAAAGTATCATAACATATATGTGGTCTATACAAAAGAAGCAGAGACTGCTGACCAGTATATTGAAAAGACGGTGCAAGACATCGGCAGACAGTATCATGTGACCGTAGCGACCTCTGATGCTCTGGAGCAGATGATTATACTTGGTCAAGGTGCACACCGAATCTCGGCAAAAGAACTTCGAGAAGAGATTATTATTATGAACCGTGAGCTTCACGAAGAACATTTAGAACAGACAAAAAAGACAAGTTCTTATCTGTTTGAAGGGCTGTCCGAAGAGATGGCGGACTTTATGGATGATGTCCGCATGGGACGAAGAGAATTTCACGAAATCAAAGATATCAAAGAGGGTGAATAGTATATGAACATGTACGATTTGATCATGAAAAAGAAAAAGGGATG
>JAZNHX010000073.1:0-2922 GCA_045577115.1 Faecalimonas sp.
GTAAGGTTGCAGACATTGTCATCTTTGATAAGAACAAAGAATACGCTATCGACAAGAACACATTTTTATCAAAAGGCAAGAATACACCATTCCATGGTCGCAAGGTAAAAGGCGAAGTTGCTTATACTTTGGTAAGTGGTAATGTCGTATACGAAAGATAATAGTATCAGGAGGATGAGAAGATGATTAACAAATTAGTAGCAAACATTAAGAAAACAAATGCACCAATCGTAGTGGGATTAGACCCAATGTTAAACTATATCCCGGAGCACGTGCAGAAAAAAGCATTTGCTGAATTCGGTGAGACTTTAGAGGGAGCTGCTGAGGCAATCTGGCAGTTCAACAAAGAAATCGTGGACAAGACATATGACCTTATCCCGGCAGTAAAACCGCAAATCGCAATGTACGAGCAATTCGGTATTCCGGGACTTGTTGCATTTAAAAAGACAGTTGATTACTGTAAAGAAAAAGGACTAGTCGTAATCGGTGATATCAAACGTGGTGATATCGGTTCAACATCTGCAGCTTATGCAGTAGGTCACGTGGGACGTGTACAGGTTGGAAGCAAGACATATGTACCATTTGATGAAGACTTCGTAACCGTAAATCCATACCTTGGCTCAGATGGTGTGGATCCATTCATCAAAGTTTGTAAAGAAGAAAACAAAGGTATCTTCGTACTCGTTAAAACATCAAACCCATCCAGCGGTGAATTCCAAGATCGCCTTGTTGATGGAAAACCATTATATGAAATCGTTGGTGAAAAGGTTGCTGAGTGGGGTGCATCTCACATGGGCGATGAATACAGTTATGTAGGAGCAGTTGTAGGAGCAACATATCCGGAAATGGGTAAAGTTGTCCGTAAAGTAATGCCAAAAGCATATATCTTGGTACCTGGATACGGCGCACAGGGTGGAAAAGGAAAAGACCTTGTACACTTCTTCAATGAAGACGGACTTGGCGCAATCGTAAACTCTTCTCGTGGAATTATTGCAGCTTACAAACAAGAAGCTTATGCGAAGTTTGGTGCAGAAAACTTCGGTGAAGCATCAAGAGCGGCGGTTATTGATATGGTAAGTGACATCAAAGGGGCGCTGGAAAGCCGTTAAAACTTCTGGTTGTTCGTATAAGAATTTTTTGTATAAAAACTAACCGAAAATGTACGTATTTCGGTTAGAAAAATAAGCATTTTTTTGCTAACAAACAAAATGATACAAAACATGGTATTTTCCCCCTGATTTTGGTTAGTTTTTGGACTGTTTTTTGAAATACACACCAACAGCAGTGATTATAGTGTTTGTTAGTGCTATCAGATAAGGAGATTACAAACATGGTGCAAAGAAAAAAAGAAACCGCGATAGTAGTTTCACAGGAACAACTCGCAGACAACATTTTCAGCATGTGGCTTCAGACAGAGGCAGCCACATCTGCAAAACCGGGACAATTTATTTCCATGTACACAAATGATGGAACGAAGTTGCTTCCAAGACCAATCAGTATCTGCGAAATCGATAAAGAAAATGGTCGTCTTCGCGTGGTTTACCGCGTGACAGGTGAAAAGACCGGAACAAAAGAATTCTCTGCATTGAAAGCCGGAGATACCATTCAGGTTATCGGACCACTTGGAAATGGATTCCCACTAGAAAAAGCTGAAGGAAAGAAAGCCTTTCTTATGGGTGGAGGAATCGGTGTTCCACCAATTCTTGAACTTGCAAAACAGCTCACTTGCGAGAAACAAATCGTGGTTGGATATCGCGATGAGCATACATTTTTAAAAGAGCAGTTTGAGGCAAACGGCAGCCTTTACATTTCCACAGAAGACGGAAGCCTCGGAACCAAAGGAAATGTTATGAATGCGATTGCTGAGAATAACCTCACAGCAGATATTATCTTTGCATGCGGACCGACTCCAATGCTTCGCGCAATCAAGAATTACGCAGAAGAAAACGGAATCGAATGCTACATTTCCCTGGAGGAGAGAATGGCATGCGGAATCGGTGCTTGTCTTGCATGTACCTGCAAGAGCAAAGACAAAGACCATCACACAAACGTACACAACAAGCGTATCTGTAAAGATGGTCCGGTATTCTTGTCTACGGAGGTGGAAATCTAATGGATATGAGAGTAAATATCGCAGGCGTTGAATGGAAAAACCCTGTAACAGTGGCTTCCGGAACCTTTGGCTCAGGAGCCGAATTTGTAGATTTCGTGGACCTTAACAAATTGGGTGCAGTTACAACAAAAGGTGTGGCAAACGTGCCTTGGGCAGGAAATCCGACACCGAGAGTCGCTGAGACCTACGGCGGAATGATGAATGCCATCGGGCTTCAGAACCCAGGAATTGATCTCTTCTGCGAAAGAGATATTCCATTTTTGCAACAATACGATACAAAGATTATCGTGAACGTATGCGGTCATGCACCGGAAGAATACTTTGCAGTAGTAGAAAGACTTGCAGATGAACCAATCGATATGATGGAGATTAACATCTCTTGTCCAAACGTAAATGCCGGATTCTTAGCATTTGGACAGGATCCAAAGCAGGTAGAGAAGTTAACTGCGGAGATTAAAAAACGCGCAAAACAACCGGTGATTATGAAATTGACACCGAACGTAACAGACATTACAGAGATTGCAAAGGCTGCCGAAGCAGGTGGTGCGGATGCGGTTTCTTTGATTAATACTTTGACAGGTATGAAGATTGATATCAACCGCCGTACATTTGCAATTGCAAATAAGACAGGCGGTGTATCCGGTCCTGCAATTCATCCAATTGCAGTGCGCATGGTATACCAGGTTGCAAATGCAGTTGACATCCCGATTATCGGTATGGGCGGAATTGCAAGTGCAGAGGATGCAATCGAAATGATACTTGCCGGAGCAAGCGCAGTGGCTGTCGGAACAGCCAACTTCCATAATCCT
>JAZNHX010000074.1:0-2060 GCA_045577115.1 Faecalimonas sp.
ATTTCAAGAATCCTACTACTGGTAAATATATTACAGACAGAGAAAGCTATCTGCTGCTCAAGTATGGTTTACTCCCACGCAATATGTATTCTGGACAGGACAAACGATTTGCAGGGTGGAAAGAGCCAAGGCTTGATAATAATAAAGATAAATATATGCAGATTTACTGGTTTTCAAAGGAATGGGGATACATCTTTATGTATGTATGGAAAATGTATATGGCAAAAAGGTTAAGAGATGGCATTAAGGATACTCACCCATTTGCCTTTGTCTCACATTTTCCTAAAACACTAGGAGAAATGATGCCACTTAGGACTCAGAGGGAGTCTCACGAAAAAGCAGTTGAAAAGATTGATTTGACAGTCGGAAAAAAAGATGGAACTACTCCACACGGGCATAGACACGCATATGGTCAAAGACTTAAAAATGCCAAAATACCTGAACGCATCATACAAATTGCTATGCACCATAAATCTATAGATTCTCAGAAAGTATACACAGAGCCAACAGTTGCAGATGTTACAGCTTCACTAAATAATGCCACTGCTTCTTTGGATAATGGTTGTGTACTTCCAATGCAGACTGAGATTGATGTATGGGTGAATGAAGAAACTAAACATCAAAACAGATACAGATATAGGGGGAAATAAATGGCAAGTTATAAGAATGAATTTAAGTATAAAATGATCGAAGAACTATGCAAAGGCAAATCATCACGAGATATTGAGCGAGAATATGGTGTTACAGATAATACTGTTAGGAAATGGCTCCGAGATTTCAATAAAAACGGAGCTTTTGGTGATAATGCATTATCACCAAAAGAAACTCTGAGGCTTGAACAGTTAAAGGAAAAAGCCAGAAAAAGAGAATTTGAGTTAAAAAATCACGGAACGACCACGAGTGAAAGTTTCGAATGGCTTTTAGAATATGATTCTGATTTACAGGAATGGAATGAATGTGCCACGCAATGGTTAAAAACGATTGTAAGAGGCAAATCTAAAGCACTTGAAATTCTATCAAACTTATTTAATAAATATGTTATTCCCTATAAGATTACTAAGTCTATACAGGAGTTCATTTCAAAAGACTATGACACCCCAGATTTTTACGAGATTATTTTTGCAGAAAGAAGCTCACAATCCCACGCTTTAACAGAAGCAAAAAAGATTGTTGAATTTGTTGACTGGATTATTGAGGAGATGTTTTCGGTTGAAGATGATTATGGAAACAAGCTTATTCCAGTAGAATTTAAAAATCCTCTAACAAAATACTTACCCGACTCTGTGAAATCATCACAACGTAATGAATCAAATAAGAATGTTCTGCCTTATAGGTACATAAAAGACCTTCGTAATATACTCTGCCCTCCAAATGCGACTTGCTTTAAAGACTTGCAATTTGCACAAAGTGCAAGCGAAGTAAGTAGAAATGGTGGTGATTGGTTCATTGTTGATGAGTCTGTTATTGATGAAAATGACACAGACTGTGTTTACAGATGCAGAGTAACTTCCAAGTATGAGCAGACAGAAAAAGGACTTTCTGAAGAAGTATATGAGATGTGGTCTCCGGGGACTACTGTGTTGCTTTTGACAAAGCTCCTTCTTCCTTTGAGAACTTATCAGGTGCGGATGCTTGACAGTGGTGAAATGGATACTTATAAGTATGTGCAGTCTATGCGAAATGTGGCTGGAGAATGGATCAAGAATGATTCCCCATTAAGGCAGGGTACAGAAAGAAATCCTTTTGAAAGAGGCGTTCTTCGTAAATTTAAAGACCAAATAACGCAGCTTGAAATGACAGGTTTTTTTATTAACACGAATAAAACAGCAGACATCAACAAAGAGGAATCGGATAAAGGTTATGACATTCCTTGGCAGTACGAAGAAGTACAATACTGGCTTGCAAAATTTAGGGATTGGCAAATGAAGTACAATCCTATTTCTCAACCTGCAAAATGGACAGAACTGTCCACAAAACACTTGGGACAGGTAAAAGATGTTAGAATTTTAAAACAGATGGGGGAAATCACATTTCTTTTCAGAGACCCTACTTCAATTGGA
>JAZNHX010000075.1:0-8226 GCA_045577115.1 Faecalimonas sp.
TGAAAAATATACATTGGAACTCGGAATATACGGTGTTGGGAGAGAACAAATACATACACACCGTAAAACAGAAACATAAAATTATCAGCAAGACAAGCATAACACAAATAATAGACTCCATCAATATGGCTTCCTCAAAAAAAGTTTAACGAGTCAATTTTAATCAAACTGACTCGTTTTTTTCTTTATCTCTCTTTCGTTATCTATCAATTAAGATATTAGTAGCTATTAAACACCTGTATTTAGATATGGAAACACCCACCGCCAATAAACTCTTTAAGCAATGAATTCGTTGGTACCTGTTCACTTCCAATTCCAATGAAATAATCCAGAAACTTCAGTAAACGTTTCGCTTCGATGTATTCCTCACAGTCCTTCTCAATTCCAAACAATACCGGTTCTGCATATTGCTTGAGCACTGCCAGCTCGTATATGAGTGCAGAATTGAACATTACATCCGCCTCTTCCTGATATGGGAAAATATTTTCTTCTTCTCCTTTTCGAACAGATGGCCACATAGCAATCGTTTGTTTTGCACTTGTACCGCGGGTTCTCGCGTCACGCACCATACGGCGAAGAAGTCTTCCATCTGTCGTCGGAATACGATTGTGCTCATCCACATTTAACTGTGTCAACGCACTGATATAGATTTTGAATTTGTTTTCCTTTTCCAAGCGATAAGTCAATTTATCATTCAGGCAATGAATACCCTCAATTACAAGTACATCATGTTCACCCAGTTTCTTCGGAGGTGTATTGTACTCTTGTCTTCCACTTTTAAAGTTAAAAGTAGGAAGCATAACTTCTTTGCCAGCCAATAGGTCTGTCATATCTCGATTGAATTTCTCCACGTCGATGGCTTCCAAACACTCATAATTATACTTTCCATCTTTGTCCTTCGGTGTCTTCTCACGATCCACGAAATAGTTATCTACGGCAATCGGATGCGGAACCATGCCGTGTGCACGAAGTTGAATCGACAAGCGATGTGAAAATGTAGTTTTGCCTGAAGACGACGGTCCTGCGATGAGAATAAATTTCACACCCGGACGGTCAGCAATTGTTCTGGCAATATCACCGATTTTCTTTTCCTGAAGCGCTTCCTGCACGAGAATCATCTCCTGAATCTTGCCCTTTGTAATCTCTTCATTCAAATCTGCAACCGTCTGAATTCCAAGCATATCACCCCATTTGCTGGATTCATTGAGCACTTGATACAGCTTACGATGCGGTTTAAACGGCGGTACAACCGTCGGAGCACTCGCTTCCGGCATCTGTATAACAAATCCCTCACCATATAAATGCAATTCAAAATATGGCAGATATGACGCGTCTGGCACCATATATCCATAATAGTAATCTTCGAATTCATTCATGCTGTAGATGTTCACCTTTGAAACGCGACGATATGCAAACAGACGCTCCTTGTCGTGCATGCCATGCTTGCGGAACAATGCAATCGCCTCGTCCGTATGAACACTTCTCTTTTTAATCGGCATCTTAGCAGCAACCATTTCCTGCATTCTCTCAGTTACCTGTTTAAGGAATGCTTCATTTACTTCCACATTTCCTGCAACGGTACAATAATATCCCTTACTCAACGAAAAATCGATTCTCACCTTGCAAGCATCATCATGTCCGCAGATATCGTGAATTGCCTTGACCATCATCAGACACATGCTCCGCTTGTAAGTCTTGTTTCCAACGGAATCCCCAAGTGTAACAAATGTCAGATTGCAGTCTTTCTTTAGCGTCTTTTTTAATTCAAAAAGTCTAAAATTCTCACACCCAAGAACAATCTGATGTTCATACTGTTCTTGAAAATCTTTTGCAATGGTTTCAAATGTTGTGCCTTCCTCATATTCACGCACGATGTCATTTACGTGTACCTGATATTTCCTTACTTTCACTTTGAGATTCCCCCTTTTTGCTAAATCACTTGAAATGGATGAACATTTTCACTTCTTACAAACTGGATATCTAAAAAATGCTTTGTCAAAAAGATAACCATATCCTCAACGAAAATATGCTCCAAACCATAATGTCCGGCATCAATAATCGCTATTCCCTGTGCCACAGCATCTATACCTTCATGATGTGAAATATCTCCGGTAACCAATACCTCTGCTCGTTTTTCAAGAGCAACATCAACCATTCCTTTTCCTGAACCAGGTGATATAGCCACTCGTTGTACCATTTGATTCACATCACCAAAAACCTTGACATTTTCCAATTGAAACTTCTGTTTCACCAGTTCACAACATTCTTGCAATGTCATTTCATAAGGAAGTTCACCGACCCTTCCAATGCCCTCTGCATTCTCTGCATCAGTCACTTCCAACACTTCTGCATCTCTCAGCCCCAAGATAGCCCCGGATAATTCCGCCATGCCAAGCACATCATAATTCGTATGCATCGCATAATAGGAAATATCGTGCTGTAATAATTTTACAACACGACTTCCAATAAAATGCTCATCTGTAATTTTTTTGAGTGGTGAAAACAATAGCGGATGATGCGTAATCAGCATATCTGCTCCTCGAAGAATCGCGTCATCAATTACTTCATCTGTTGCATCCAACGCCACATAGATGCTCTTCACTTCTTTTTCTGCGCGCCCAACTAACAGGCCTACATTGTCCCACTCAAGGGCTGCATGCTTTGGATATGTAGTTTCAATCACCTTCATAATATCTCTGCAAAGCATACTCGATTCCCTCCAGTTCTTCCTCTATTTCTTTTCTGCGCACTTCAATGTGAAGTCCGCCTTCCTTTTGCAAATTCTGCAAAATCATTTTTTTTGTTTGTTTTTCTTTGTTCAAAAATATTTTGAGAGCAGGATGTTTTTCCGAGAGTAACCATTTCCCATAACGAAGTTCTATTGCATGATACGCATCAGACGCTCCGTTTATTACTTTCATCATCGGATAGAATTTTCCGTCTTCCTGCACCATATTTTCTGCAACAATACTGTATCCTTGTTCTAACAGATATGTCCTAACCTTATAAAGTTCGGACTGTGGTTGAAGGATGAATTCTGTAAGACTTTTAAAAATCTGTTTTCCATCCTCCAAAATCTTGATAGTCAGTGCCCCACCCATGCCGGCTATGACAACTGCATCACACTCTCCAACTTTCAGATGCTTTACTCCATCTGATAATCTTGTCTCAATCTGTCCCTCAAGTCCGTGTTCTGTAATGTGCTCCTTCGCACGAAGAAGCGGTCCCTGATTCACATCCATGGCAAGTGCCTGCTTACATTTGCCTGACTCTATTAGATAAATTGGAATATAGCCATGATCCGCCCCAACATCTGCAACTGTCAAACCACTGCTGACAAGGTCGGCAACTGCCTGTAGTCTCTTCGATAATTCCATAGATACTCCTAATCTAAATAATCACGCAGTTTTCGGCTTCTGCTTGGATGACGAAGTTTTCTGAGTGCTTTCGCTTCAATCTGACGGATACGCTCACGAGTAACATCAAATTCCTTTCCTACTTCCTCCAAAGTTCTAGCTCGTCCATCATTCATGCCAAAACGAAGGCGAAGAACCTTTTGCTCTCTGTCAGTCAAAGTCTCCAACACTTCATTCAACTGTTCCTTCAAGAGTGTTGCCGCTGCAGCCTCTGCAGGTACCGGAACATTGTCATCTTGAATAAAGTCTCCCAAGTGGCTGTCTTCTTCCTCGCCGATTGGTGTTTCTAACGAAACAGGTTCCTGAGAAATCTTCAGGATCTCACGCACACGCTCTACCGGCATGTCCAATTCTTCTGCGATTTCTTCCGGAGAAGGTTCACGGCCTAACTCCTGCAACAACTGTCTTGACACACGAATCAGTTTATTAATCGTTTCTACCATGTGTACCGGAATACGAATCGTTCTCGCCTGATCTGCAATCGCACGTGTAATTGCCTGACGAATCCACCATGTTGCATAGGTACTGAACTTGAATCCTTTTTGATAATCGAATTTCTCAACTGCTTTAATAAGACCAAGGTTACCTTCCTGAATCAAATCCAAGAACAGCATACCACGTCCCACGTAACGTTTTGCAATGCTGACAACCAGTCGGAGGTTCGCCTCGGCAAGTCTCTTTTTTGCATCCTCATCACCCTCTGACATACGCTTTGCCAATTCAATCTCTTCGTCGGCGCTTAAAAGTGGCACCTTCCCGATTTCCTTCAAATACATGCGGACCGGGTCCTCAATGCTAACTCCTTCCGGAACAGATAAGTCAATCTTCTCCATATCCACTTCTTCTTCGTCTGTCAGAATAAGATCAACATCGTCTGGAATATCCTCTTCTACCTCCAGTGTGATTCTGAGCACATCAATTCCTTGTGCCTCTACATACTCTAAAACTTTATCCATTTGTTCTGCTTCCAGCTCCATGTCTGAGAAAACATCATTGATTTCATTAATTTCAAGAGTGTTTTTCTTCTTCTTTCCCATGCTAACCAATGTTTTCAGTTTTTCCTCAAATTTTACAGCTTGTTCTTCCATGTGGTATCCATCCTCCATAAACTTGTTTATATTTTATCCTCAATCAATAGAAATATGCAATTTCTGCAAGTCCTGCAAGCTTCTTTTTGCTTCCATGATTCTCTGTAATCCCATAATATCCGTCGGTTCCAACTTCCTTGATGCTTCGTCAACACTGTGACTCTTCACCCGAATAATGGTCTCTTTTAAAGCTTTCTCCTGTTCCGCCTTCGTTTCCAGTCTTTGAATTCTCGTATTGAACAAAGATGCAACCTCTCGGTGTTCCTCCTCGTCTGTAAAGTGATTCATAACCTTTGCAGGAACCAGATTTCCCTCTTCATATTGCTCATATAGGAGCTTAGCAACAGTCTGATACAATTCCTTTGTAAAATCCTGTGGCGTAATGTACTTCTTAATCTGTTTGAAAATCTGTTCATTCTCAATCAGCCATGTAAGAAGAATCTTCTGCGATTGCAGATTGCCATCTTCCTTGCCGCGTTCATGACCGTTTGCCTGCTTCGGCTTTGTCGCAGGAGTGGCTTGTCCTATCTTAATCGCCGTCTTCGCAACCAGTTTTTGCAAACTCTCGATGCTGATATGATATTTCTCCGCGACAGCTTCAATATAATTATTGCGCTCTATCTCTTCTTCAAATTCAGTCAGCCGCCTTGCCGCCTCATTGAAAAAGTTTGTCTTACCTTCCGGAGAATTCATATCGTAATCCCGTTCCAGTACCTCCAGCGAGAATAAGAATCCGTTTCTTGCTTTATTAATGCGTTCCTCAAATGCCTCTGCACCCAGATTCTTAATAAATTCATCCGGATCCTTATACGGATCCATACGAATAATCTTTGCGGTAATTCCGGCTTCCTTTAATATAGGAAGGGCTCGTAGCGCCGCCTTAGTACCAGCACTGTCACTATCAAAGGTCAAATACACTTCATTGACATATCGCTTAATCAGCGCCGCATGTCCCGGCGTAAACGCCGTTCCAAGCGAGGCTACTGCATTTGTAAAACCTGCCTGATGCAAAGCAATCACATCCATATATCCCTCACAGATCAGGAAATAACTCTTTCTTGAAGTCCTTGCCCTGTTAAGTCCATACAGATTGCGGCTCTTATCAAAAATCTCTGTTTCCGGAGAGTTCAGATATTTCGGTTCACCCTCTCCCATAACTCTTCCACCAAACCCAATCACTCGATTGTTTGCATCCATAATCGGAAACATCACTCGATTCCAGAACTTATCATACACACCCTTCTCACTGGCACTAATTAACCCCGCCTTCACAAGAAGCTCGTCCGAATATCCTTTTGTTTTCAAATATTTATACAAATCATCGCTGTATTTGTTCGAATATCCAAGACCAAATCCTGTAATCGTCTCCTCACTAAGTCCACGTCTCGTCAGATATGTATGTGCATGCTTCGCATGCTCTGTCTTCAACTGTGCGTAAAAATATTTTGCCGCCAACTTGTTAATCTCCAACAATGTAGCCTTCAGGTCTGCCTTTTGCTTCGCTTCCTTGGAATATTCCATCTCCGGTATATCCACGCCGGCACGCTCTGCCAAAAGTCTCACAGCTTCGGCAAATGTATAATTCTCATACTCCATGATAAACGTAATGACATTCCCGCCGGCACCGCAACCGAAACAATAGTACATCTGCTTCTGTCGACTCACCGAAAACGACGGGGACTTCTCATTGTGGAATGGGCAAAGTCCAAAATAAGAGCTACCCTTTTTCTGCAACTTAACGTATCCGGAGATGACATCTACGATATCATTTCGTTGTCTGATTTCTTCAATTAACTCTTCTGAAAAGTACATGTCCTTCTCCTTCCTTGAAAATAATATTCCTTACCTTATATATTATTCGACAAAACCTTCTGATTTCCTTTAATTTTTCCAAGATTCCGGAATAAAAATTTCTTGAAAAACTTTTACAGCATAATTATCTGTCATTCCCGCAATATAATCACAGATCACTTGCTCTTTGCTACCCTTGTTTGCATCCATAAGTTTCAAATATTCATCCGGCAACCGTTCAATATGACCCCTATAATATTCATAGAGATTCTTCACCATCTCAACCGCTTTGTCTTCCTCCTGCTTTGCGACCGGATTGCGATACACATTATCAAACATAAACTTTCGAAGTCCTTTCATTGCCTCCTCTACTTCTTCTGACATCTGTACTGTCGATTTGTCCATGCTGTGAGTAATTACGTCATGTGTAATCTTATTCAAACGCTCTTTCGTTGAATTTCCTAGTATTTTTCTAAACTTCGGCGGAATATCTGCCTCCGAGAGAATCCCGCCTCGGATGGCGTCATCAATGTCGTGATTCACATACGCAATCTTGTCTGACAAACGCACAATCTGTCCCTCAAGCGTCATCGGCTCGCCGGCTGTCTGATGTGTCAGAATTCCATCTAATACCTCTTTCGTCAGATTAAGACCTCGTCCATCTTTTTCCAAATATTCAACCACACGCACACTCTGTTCATTGTGCCTAAAACCATTTGGACATATCTCATTCAATGCTCTCTCACCAGCATGACCAAATGGCGTGTGTCCAAGATCATGTCCCAGACTGATTGCCTCCACCAAATCTTCATTCAGACGCAACGCTTTCGCAATCGTGCGTGCATTCTGAGACACCTCCAATGTATGCGTTAATCTTGTGCGATAGTGGTCCCCCTTCGGAAGTAAAAATACCTGTGTCTTTTGCTTCAACCTACGAAAGGACTTGCTATGTAAAATGCGGTCTCTGTCGCGCTGAAAAACAGGTCTAATATCGCATTCCTTCTCTTCTATCTTTCTCCCGAGCGATTCACTGCTCTTCGTTGCATATGGACTCAGATACTGCAATTCTCTTTGCTCTAATTGTTCTCGGATAGTCATAATCACGCCTCCCTTGACATTATTTATATATTGTATCATTTATTCTACTATGATTCAAGTATTCCTGATAGTAACATTTCCTTTTCCATCCCCTTTATCATAGAAAATGGTTGTGCAAATGGCTTTCCTCCGGAATTACAGTGACAGAATTGATATATAACGATATTTTACGGTGTGGCGGACGTTTTTTGATTTTAAACCGTAACTTTATATGGCGTGTTTTAACGCCTTACGGTGCGAGTTGGGAAATATAGGAAATACACCGTAAATTTTGCTATAAATAATTCCAAACATACGTGTTTCTACGGTGTATATAGTATTTTTCCTTCAATACACTGTAATTGGAATAAACATCATGTGTTTTTTATGGTATATATAACCCGAGTGCTTCTTTTGCACCGTAAAACACTATGTCCCATGGGTACAGGGTCCCTCCTTCAGGAGATGGGACACAAACACTTGCCTGCAGGAGATGGGGTGAGACGGACTAAGAAAAAGGTCCGGCGAACCTTTTTCCCGTCGAACCGACCGACAAGACATTTATGTCTCGGAGACCTTGGACCCATGGGTTCAAGATCTTTCCTGCACAAAAAGAGAAGACCTAGGCACTTGCCTAAGTCTTCTCTTTTCGTGCAGGAGATGGGACTTGAACCCACACAAGCGCATTGCTTACAAGATCCTTAGTCTTGCTCGTCTGCCAGTTCCGACACTCCTGCATAAACCCCACACGATACTTAAATCATGCAAGATTCAGTCGGGGTGACAGGATTCGAACCTGCGACCTCCTGGTCCCAAACCAGGCGCTCTAGCCAAGCTGAGCCACACCCCGTTCT
>JAZNHX010000076.1:0-2401 GCA_045577115.1 Faecalimonas sp.
CCGCTGCTTCTAACATATTCTCAATAAAGATACCATACCCTCTCGTCGGGTCGTTCACCAAGACATGGGTCACCGCACCAACCAGCTTCCCATCCTGAATAATGGGACTGCCGCTCACGAGTGATTGTCATTATGGACAACATTTTTAGAGTCTATTTATCTCACTTTGCAGATTTCTTAAAAATTGTCCCGCATGGGCACCATCCATTTGTGTATGATGAAACTGAAAGGATAGTGGTAAATAATATCGAAATAATCTCCTTCTGTATCTTCCCCAAATGATGAATGGATTATTGAAAATTCCACTGTTCATGCCAACCGCACCATCAATTTCGGTATCAATAATTGCTGAAGTTCCGATCACCATACTATCATTCGATAAATCCCTGTCCTGACAAGTTTCGGCCACTTGTATGGTATATTTTAAATAATCCTGATTGAATTTTTCCAAATTATCCGTATATGAAATATCGCAGGAGCTTACTTCTCCGGTCTTGTTTTTTACAATGGTGTTCACCGCAATACAATCGTACTTTATCAACTTTTCACCAACCGGAAGTATATAGAATTCTTTTACAGAAACTGCTGCTTTTCCAATACAAAAATCAAGAAGCATATTAAATTTCAGGTGCTTCTTTTTCGATTTTTTAATTAAGTTTGTCACATCCAAAGTTTTGAAAAATGTGACCATTGGATTAGGTGCGCCCATCCAAAGTTCATATGCCGATGCTCTTGATGTATCTTTAGGGTTGACTTCTCTTGCCATTATATTGTTTCCTCCTTATCTGAAGATGAAAAGACAAAGCGCTGTGTCGGATAGCCATATTCTATCAGTAATTCCCGCTCTGCAAAACCAAGGCTTTTCAGCAAATCACGATGCCCAGTATCCGCTTTATCTCCTTCACGATAAGTGGTCATACTGATTTCCTGCCCAGGTAAATAGTTTTCCAAAAGCACTTCTAAAAATAATTTCTGAATCTCTTGATTGCGATATTGTGGATGAATCCCTAAAAAATCAATACTGCCTGAGTTCCTTGAAAATGTCATGGCTCCGATCAAAACATTGTCTTCTTTTAAAGTGAGCGCTCTCTTTTCTTCTATAGCTTTTGTAATCTCATTCAAATAATCCGTTTCATCCATGACCGGATATCCGTCAATCACCAAACGCATCAAATCCATCCAAGCTGGAATATCTTCTACTCTTGCAATGCAGACATCTTCCTTTGTAAAAACTTTGGAAGTGATATTCTTGTGCAATACAAATTGGAGCTGCAACGGATAAAAATTTCCTTTGTCCCGATACTGCGCAGGCGGTACTTTATACATGGATTTAAAGGCAGATGAAAATGCTTGCTGGCTTTCATAACCACAGAAAAAAGCAACTTCAATGATCGGTTTAGAGGAAAATACCAACAGCTTTGCAGCTTCTGTCAACTGACGTCGCTGCACATAATCATGAATCGTCATTCCTACCGTATTGGTAAACATACGGTGCAGGTGGTATTTCGAATAATGAACTGCTTCCGACACCTTTTCCAGATCAAGCTTTTCATCAAGATGAGATTCAATATAGTCAATGACTGTCTCTATATTCATAATAAGATTTTCCATTATTTTCCCCTCCTCTCTGCACAAAATTATAGCAAAGAAACGTGAAGTGGTTTTCATATTTCTTGCTATTTGTATGAAGTTTCGAATACCTTAAGAAAACACTCTTTTCTCATGCGATACGCTTCATAATCCATCACATAGATTTCATCTACACCATTACGAAGTACAGGAACGACCTTTCCCATCTCATTTTCACAAATTCTCACGATTTCTGCCGGATTGTTGAATGTTCTGATCAGCACCGGTTCAGCTACCAGCTCCATATCTCTATGAACATTAAGTAGTACACGATCAGTAAGTTTACCCAAGCCATTTTCATAAACTTCTCTGGACATAAGTACAAGTTTCGGCAGTCCGTTCCTATTCGCAACCACGATTTCTTTTGCGTCCTTGCAGAAAGCTACGATGCCTGTTGTATTTTTCAAATTTGCCAACGGAATGTATTTCATATTATTTTTCCCTTCTTTTGTTTTGTAATATAAAAGCAGGCAACACAATGAAAAGAGCATCGCATTACCTGCTTATGACTATTTTGCTGCTTCTAACATATTCTCGATGAATATGCCGTATCCACGTGTAGGATCATTTACTAAAACGTGGGTTACTGCACCCACAATTCGCCCATTTTGAATCACAGGCGACCCAGACAACCCCTGTATAATCCCTCCTGTTTCTTCCAGCAACTCCATATCCGTCACTCGTATCACAAAGCTTTTATTACTATCCTCATGATTCATATCTATCCGTTCGATTTCCGCCGTATACGCCTTCACTTCATCATCTGTCGTAC
>JAZNHX010000077.1:0-1673 GCA_045577115.1 Faecalimonas sp.
ATATGTGCATGAAATTGATTTGATTTTTGAAAAAGAAGTGTAAGAAATAGTTAAATTTGAATTTGACAAAGGAGTGTGATTGAATGAGTATTTGTAGATTTATTGCTTCGAATACGCCTTTGACAGAGTTTGTACCATCGAAAGATTATCCTGTCAAAATAGACATTGACAAAGGCACAATAAATGATGGTGGTGCAGATGATAATTATTCTTTGCTAACATTTGACAATGTTACAGACTACACAGACAAAGACTATGGTGTATCTCTTGAATGGAATTATACGGATGGCAGGGCAGTACAAATTGTCGAATATATAAGAACCACCTTACTCGAAGCGGATAGCATTGAGTTTTGGAGTGTGTGGCTGATGGGTTATTATGAGTATGAGGATAGACCCTACATCCATAGAAAAACCATTTCTATTGCAGAACTGACCACAGAGCATATCAAGGAGATTGATAATGCTGAAATTTGGAATACCCCAGATAAGATGTATCCCGAAAGACCATCGTTCTATTGTTTAACAGTAACAAGATAAAAATTTGATTTCACGGAGGTTTAAACCATGAGTAGGAAGACCTATAAAATAATAGCCATTATTACATTGGTAATATCTATAATAGGATTAGTTTCTTTTATTGGCGGTATCAAGCCTGTCAATATCGGCGCATTTGTGTTTCCACTTTTGATAAGTGGCATTTTCTTTCGGTTATACAAGAAGGATAAGTAGGGTACAAAGGTGAGTGAAGTGAATTATACATATATTCTGGAATGTAAAGACGGCACCTACTACACAGGGTGGACCAACAATCTCGAAAAACGCTTGAAGGATCATAATGAAGGAAGAGGAGCGAAATACACAAAAGCAAGGCTGCCGGTATCCTTAATATATTATGAAGAATTTCAGACGAAAGAAGAAGCAATGCGGCGTGAATATGCGATTAAACATATGACCAGGAAAGAAAAAGAAAAAATCATGAAAGTGCAACTAACAGTTGACATATAGTTGGTAGACATTGCATTCATTCCACAATAAGATATGAGTGAAAGGATGATGCAGAAATGAAATTGGGAGAAAATATTAGAGAAAAGCGTAAGGAACTGAAACTGTCGCAGGAGTATATTGCAGAGCAACTTGGAGTGAGCCGACAAGCAGTATCCAAATGGGAAACTGGGCAAACAGATCCAACAGCCAAAAATCTTGTGGAGTTGGCACAACTATTTGGAATTACAGTTTCAGAGTTGGTAGAATCTGATAAGCAGACACAAGGTAATCAGTCAGAAAAGCCTGCTAAAAATGCAGTGTTCCGTAAAAATATGGAAGTTATGGTGGTATCGTTCTACACAGGTGCAGTAATCATGACAGGCATAAAAACAAATGACAGAGGATTCTACATTTTTGCAGCCATTATGGTGCTGATTCTTGCGAACACCATGTGCGTGAACATTGTGAGATTACCGGAAGAGGTACGTTTTAAAATGGCATTAAAAGAACTTGCATATTGTATAACAGTATATTGTGTTATGACATTCCTAACACCGGTAATTGGAAATGTATTTTCAGGAGCGATAGTTTGCATCCTGATGTTATTGTATATGAAGCATATCCGTTTCAAGGTATATTTTAAAAAGAATAAATGATTGAGAAAGAGATGAAATTATAAAATTAAGG
>JAZNHX010000078.1:0-3873 GCA_045577115.1 Faecalimonas sp.
TCCTAATAAAATTTTACGCTAGCATATTTTTGTAATAAAAATTTAAGCATTTGTAAATCACCTGTCTTTATGCTAAGATAAAAGTCCAGACAAAAGAAACGAGGTTAAACCATTATGCATAAAAAAGAAGTACTCGAAATTCGCAAACAATATACACCGGAAAATTGCTCCATCACCCGCATTAGCGGATGCTATGTAAACGATAACAAAGAGGTGATTGCTCAGTCCAAGGATGCATTTCTGTCCTTGCCTGAAGAAGAGATCTTCAAGTATCTCACTATTTTCAAACAGACATTATCCGGAACAATCGGAAAGAACCTAATTAACATGGAATTTCCATTGGAACAGGAAATGCCGGGTGGAACACAGGAATTCTTATTAAAACTTCGCAACAGCAAACTACAAGACGATAATCTAATCGAAAAATTCTACCAAAAAATCATCGAAAATTACAACTATGGTGAGAACTATTACATAATCCTGATTCACGTGGCCTACGACATCCCGGGTAAAGCCACAGACGGTAGTGAAATGTTTGACGCATCTGATGAGGTATATGAATACCTCCTTTGCAGCATTTGTCCGGTTCATCTGTCAAAAGAAGGACTTTGCTACAATCCGGAAACCAACCACATTGAAAATCGAGTGCGCGATTGGCTCATAGAACCACCAATGAAAGGATTTCTTTTCCCTGTATTCAATGACAGGAGTACAGATATCCACAGTCTTCTCTACTCCACCAAGCAGGCGGAAGATATGCAGCCGGAATTTATTGAAAATGCTCTTGGCTGCACGTTCCCTATGTCAGCAGGAAGCCAGAAGAGCACCTTCCATTCCGTTGTTATGAACACACTCGGTGAAGAATGCGAATATGATATCATTCGCAATATCCACGAAAGTTTAAACGATATTATCGAAGAGGCAAAAGAATCGCCAGAGCCACCGGTACTCACCAAACCGGAAATGAAACGTCTGCTTGCAAACAGTGGAATCACAGAGGAACGCATTGAAACCTTTGATACGAACTTCGACCACATTGCCGGTGAAAAAGCAGAATTCATGGTTACAAACATTGCTGAGACACGAAAATTCAGCATTGAAACCCCTGACATTGTCATCAAAGTAAATCCGGAGAGAACAGATTTAGTCGAAACCAAAATGATTGACGGCAAACAATGTCTTGTCATCGAAATCAATGACCAGGTTGAAGTAAACGGAGTACCTGTTCGCACTGTTCCAATAGAATAGATTTTACCTTATAACCAAAAGAACGACTATATCATGAAATGATATAATCGTTCTTAGTTTTATCTTCTACCACAAACCCGGTGACGTATATGGTGCCAACTCGGTAGGAATAAAATATCCCTTCTCATGTCTGCAAACCGGACAAACCTCAGGAACCAACATTCCTTTGTGAATATGTCCGCAATTGAGGCACATCCACTCGCCACCTTCCGGCTGCTGATAATACATACCGTTCTTCAACATATCACCAAGTTTAGCAAATCGATTGCCGTGTATTTTCTCAATCTTAGCAATCTGCAAAAACGCTGAGGATGCTTCTAAAATTCCCTCCTGCTTCGCGACCTCTGCAAAAGCCAAATAGACATCATCTGCTTCTTCATATTCATTGTGCGTTGCTGCGCATAACAGTTCCTCAATTGTTGGTTGTTGATCCACCGGATATCCACCGGTTATCTCAATCGTTTCTCCTGACAAATCCTTAAGAAGGTCATAAAAACGCTTCGCATGCGCTCTCTCTTGATCTGCCGTGAATTCAAACACATTTGCAATCGCATACATTTTCTGAAGTCTTGCCGCTTCCGCAGCAAATGTATAACGATTTCTCGCCTGACTCTCGCCTGCAAATGCCTTCATAAGATTGACTTTTGTTTTACTGTCTTTTAACTGATTGTTCACTACTATCCCCTACCTTTCTAAGGAATAGTATTGCCCAAATCATTCCATTTTATTTAATTAAAACCGAAAATTCGATTCGCAACCGTATATGCCAAAGAAGATACCTTTCTTCCCGGTTTTCCAGGTAAATTCATCGTCTGTCCCAAAATGCCATAGCGAATCTTCAGATAAAGCTTGGAATCCTTCTCCTTGAGGTACCCCCACAACTCTTTCTTCTTCTCCAGATTCTCCGGATTCTTAGACCTGATTGCAATAATCGAAGAAACCGTCATCATGATTGCAAGATAATTTGTCATATACGCACGCAATCTCTTGTTCGGTATCTTACTCATCTGATACATATCAATCATTGTCTTTGTAACAAAAAGTTGCTGGTCAATCCGCTTAATCATATTCTTTTCATTTACCGACTGACCGTCTCTACCAATATAATAACGATAGAAATTCACATTCAGATAATAAAATGTCTTCACATGTGGAAGTGGATAGTATACATAAATGTTATCCACATAGAACGTGTGCTTCGGTAGCTTTAATCCACACATTTTGAGGAGTTCCGTGCGGTACATCACAGAGTGCATCAAAATATACTGTCCAATGCGGAATCGCCCCATATCCTTCCAAGAGACAACTCGATTCCCCGGCATCACATTCTGATAGTGAATCACCTTCTTATGCTTTGCACCAACTTTTTCATACACATAATTAGATACAAGCATGTCTACCATTTTCTTTTTCTCAACTAACTCATGTAACGTCTCTAAAATTCTTTTAAGTGACTTCTCATCCACCCAGTCATCACTGTCAACGACCTTGAAGTACAGTCCTGTGGCATATTCAAGTCCGGTATTTACTGCATCACCATGACCGCCATTCTCTTTATCTACAGCCTTTACAATCGTTGGATACTCTCTTTCGTAACGTTTGGCAATCTCAGAGGTTCGGTCCTTGGAACCGTCATTTACAATGATAATCTCGACATCCTCTCCGCCTTTTAAGATTGACTCGATTGCCTTCTCCATGTATTCTTCCGAATTGTAACATGGTATTGCAAAGGAAATATATTTCATCTTTAACCCTCCAAACAACTTACTAGAACTTCCTATAGTATAACCGATTTTCATACTTTTTCCAATTACAATACAAAAAACACCTCGAGATTTCTCGAAGTGCTTTATTCCTTAACGTGGGCGAGAAGATTCGAACTCCCGACCTTTTGGTCCGTAGTTATACTTTGTGTCTTTTTATCTTATGCTATTATGCAAAAACACGCAGAAACACGGCATTTTTTTGTTCTTTACTTTTTGTAGTTTTGGCTAACTTTTGCTGTTTTTACGTACCTTTGTTAACCAAATGTTAACCAATTTCTTTATTAATATATTCCGCTATTCTTTGCATTTTTTTATCTTCCACAGCAACTACAAGGATCGCGTTAATATGCTTCTGTTCCGTCTTATGCGTATTTTCCCTTCTTTTAGTCGTCTTGTATTTACTAAGATATTTTTCTGCTTCTTGTTTATCAAATTGTGGTACATACTTTCTGAGATTCTTATCTGCCAAATGTTTTCTGTATTTCTCATAATCTGCATACACTGCAACGCTTACTAAACCATCTAATATTGCATAGTTATTGTACCGTCTTCCAATCTCTGCTTCGATACCTTCCACCCTTCTATAAACCGTGTGTGCTGAGCAATTAAATATACGTGCTATTTCTGCCTTTGTTGCGTACATATCTTTATTCTCCTTTTTGATTTTATCTTACCATAAATCAAATGAAACGGTGACAAATTGTCACCAGTTGAAGAAAAAAACAACCACCGAATATCGATGGTTGTGATATGCTTATTTGTAATAACGTGGTGTATGTTCATAATAGAAGTTATTATATTTTGTATCGTCCATATTATGCTAGTTTTCCATATTCGTCAATTCTGTCATAACAGTTTC
>JAZNHX010000079.1:0-5763 GCA_045577115.1 Faecalimonas sp.
AGTTACCTGGAGTAATTTCATTACGGAAACTCTTTCCTACTTGCCCAATACCAAAAGGTACTTTTAAACGCATACTTCTTTGAACATTTAAGAAGTTGGTGAAAATTCCCTGAGCTGTTTCAGGTCGAAGATAAATAGTACTCTTAGCATCTTCTGTTACACCTTGGAATGTCTTAAACATCAAGTTAAATTGACGGATTTCTGTGAAGTTATGTTTACCACAACTTGGACATGGAACATTGTTTTCTGCTATCCATGCTTCCATCTGTTCTTTCGACCAAGCATCTACACTTTCTGTAAGTTCAATTCCATTCTCTGCAGCAAAGTCTTCGATTAACTTGTCTGCACGGAATCTTTCTTTACATTCTTTACAATCCATAAGAGGATCACTAAATCCTCCAAGGTGACCTGATGCTACCCATGTCTGTGGGTTCATAAGGATTGCACAATCAACACCTACGTTGTATGGGTTTTCCTGTACGAACTTCTGCCACCAAGCTTTTTTTACATTATTCTTAAGCTCCACGCCAAGGTTTCCATAATCCCATGTATTCGCAAGACCTCCGTAGATCTCAGAGCCCGGATATACAAAACCTCTTGATTTCGCGAGTGCTACAATTTTATCCATTGTTTTTTCCATATCTAATCCCTCTCATATATAAAGTGTCTATAATTCATATCATTATACAGTCTTTTCAACTAGTTTTCAAGGTTTGACGCTAATTATTTGAATAAAAAACGTTCTCCTTTTGACTATTTTACTGCGCGACTGGATTCTTTTGTGATTCGCACCGTAGTTTTCCAATTTAATTTCCTTCTTTTTTCTACGGATACGGTGCACAAACTTCATTTGACAATTTCCACCGTAATTAATTAGTGTGTGTCCATATAAATTACGGTGCAATGATGAAAACAAATCATTTGCACCGTAATATCCTGCCTAAACAAATAAAAAGCACCATATTTTACGGTGTGAAAATGCACATCTTATTTATAACACCGTAAACTCCATGTCACACACTCCTTTTACATGCCAAAACTACGGTGCATATATCAACATCTGTATTCGGCACCGTAAATTTAAGAAATCCCCTATAGCAAGCACATTTCCAATATTTCCAAGGATTTAAAGGTTTTATCTATATGTGTATCCATATACTGCCGGAGTACCTGACGCAATTCGCTAAGTACTTCATCGGAAACCGTAAAAGTATATAATTTCTCAATGGTAGACGACACAATATACTGTAACGTATACACAGTCGCCTTACTCACCGTAATCCCATCAGGTGCAATTCCCACGCATTCCTCACAGATGGTTCCGTGGTTCTTACTGCTAAATACCATCTCTCGGTCATCCACGCCACAATTGGCACAGCGAAAAACCTCCGGTGCTTCTCCATTTACTACAAGCGACTTTAGTTCAAATATGTAGCGAACGAGCTCACGTTTGATTTTCCCTGAAGAAAGCGCACGCATCGTCTGATAGAGAAGCTTTAGCATTTCCCGCTCATCGTTGTATTCTTTTGTATAGTAGTCCGCAATCTCCATAAAATAGAACCCATAATATGCACCCTCAAAATCAGTGCTAAGTTCCATAAAATAGTTGGAGATATTTGCCTGCATGACATTGTAGGAGGTTCTGCCCTCATAGAGCAGGAACTCTCCAAAAGAAAAAGGATTGGTTGTCCCCATCATTGGACTGTTCTGCCTCCGCGCTCCTTTGGCAAATGCAGAGATTTTTCCTTTTTCTTTTGTTAGTATCACAAGGCGCTTATCATATTCACCGATAGGTGTTGCGGACAGTATCATTCCTGTCACTTTGACTCCCTGATTCAACGCTACTCTCTCCCATTCTCTGCGTTTCTTGTTGCTCATGGATTCCCTTGTAATGCAAGTAATCCACGACGCTTCCCGTTTTTTCAAATGTTGTCCATAAGTCTTTATCCGTCATGAGAAAACCCTCCCTTGTATACCTATTAGAGTCTCCACACGGATAAAAATCATACTGAAACTATCTGCCAGTTAAATTTCTTCTAAAACCCTTGACAGTTAGAAATCTGTTAATCTTCCTTTGTGTAACCGAAGTTCTTGATTAAGAAATCGCTATCTCTCCAGTCTTTCTTCACTTTTACCCAAAGTTTCAGATTCACCTGTATATCCAGCATTTTCTCAATCTCATATCGCGCTGTGCTGCCGATTTTCTTTAGCATCGTGCCCTGTTTTCCTATGATAATTCCCTTATGCGAATCACGTTCGCAGATAATCGTTGCATCGATATCCACAATCTTTCTGCGGTATTTCATTGCATCAATTGCAACGGCGATTCCATGAGGAATCTCATCATTCAGAGAGTGTAGTGCTTTTTCGCGAATCAGCTCCGCCACAATCTGTCGCTCCGGTTGGTCTGTAACCGTATCCTCGTCATAGAATTGTGGACCATATGGTAAATATTTAAGAATCACTTTGATAAGTTCATCAGTATTATCTCCATTTCTAGCTGATACCGGTACAATCTCTGCGAAATCATATATTTTCCGATAGGCATCAATAAAGCCAAGAATCTCTTCCTTCTTCACCATGTCCACCTTGTTGATCACAAGCACAACCGGTGTCTTTACTTTGCCAAGCTGCTCTGCAATATGCTTTTCTCCAGTTCCAATAAATGTGGTTGGCTCCACAAGCCATAACACCACGTCCACCTCGTTTAATGTGCGCTCTGCCACATTTACCATATACTCGCCAAGTTTATTTTTCGCCTTGTGAATCCCCGGTGTGTCCACAAATACAATCTGACCTTCCTCTGTTGTAAGAACGGTCTGAATGCGATTTCTCGTTGTCTGCGGTTTATTTGATGTGATGGCAATCTTCTGTCCAATCAAACGATTCATCAGTGTCGATTTCCCCACATTCGGTCTTCCGATTAATGTTACAAATCCTGATTTGTAATCTGCTCTCATAATCTCCTTCGTACCTCTCTAGAATATACTTCTTACTTCTTTAAATAAATCTTTCTGTTCTTCTATCTTGTCTTCACTTCCGATAACGCAGAATAGATTTGCATTCAAAACTGCTTTCACGGTATCTGCAAGTGCACGGATGTCCGCCTCTTGTGCATCCAGTATCTGATTGCGTTCTTCCTTAATCATTTCCGGTGAAATGTGACACATATACAGATTCATCGAACGATCACCCTTCATTGCCGGTGTCATCGGACGGTCCAGATTACTCATCGTTCCAATGATATATTTTGTCATATCACGGTCGCTGACTGTAAAGTTCTTGATATATGAAACAACACCTTCATATACCTCATTGGTTTTCTCAAGGTTCGGGTCACGGTAAGACACAAAATATCCTTCCCCAAGTCTTGAGAACTGACTCATACAGCCGTAAGCTCCGCCTTTGACACGGACGTTTTGCCAGAGATATTCATATCCCATAATCACTCGCAGTATCTGGAATGCTCCATGATATTCATACCCTGAATCGAGGAAGTTTCCGGCACGTGCAACATACTGGACCTTAGAGGAAGTCTTAAAGCCCTCGTTTCTCTGCTCACAGTGAATGATACAGTTAGTCTCTCCCGTCAATTCGATATACAGACTCTGTCGAAGCTCTGATATCTGCTCTTCAAGGCCTGCAAGTCCGTCTCTTGATGCAGTGTAACTCAGCATCATATTGTCTGCACGGAACAATCTCTCCACCAATTGCTTCAATTCTACAATCAGCTTTTCTTTCTCTTCTTCAAAATGTTCCTCGATATATTTCACCACTTCATAGTATCCGATACCACTTGTCATATCCTTGAACTTCGATAGCGGTGACGTATAGGATAATGCTCGAAGCGCTGCCGTTGTATGTCCCGCTGTGAGGAAACGCATCTGCAACCTCGACTTCGTCATTGAAAGAATCTCTTTCAAACGTTTCTCATCTTCCAATTTAGATTTTGTCAAAATCTCTCGTATCATAGAAAATGCCACACTCATCTTCGAATAGAGTGCCTTTGCCTTTAGTTCAAAGGTCGCCTTAAATACTTTTTCCTTCGCATTTGCTACATCCGGATAGAGTTCTAAGGATGAACTGATTCCACCCGTATGCAAGTTAATCTCATTAAAGAGTTCTCCGTACTCATAATTCTCTGTGTCGATAATGCCTAGAACTGCCTGTAAGATTCCGACATACGGAAGTTTATCTTCCGGTACACCTGACAGATCAAACAATAGGTCCACATAGCCGATACCATTTGTATCTATCTCATGGAAAATGACTGGAGTATCTGCAAGTTTCAGTTCTTCATTATATATCGGTGCAATCTCACGGCTAATATCGCTGCGTTCTAAAACAGGAATCTTTTCCAAATCCTCCAGCTTTTCTTCTGATTCTTGATAATCCAAAAGTTCATTCGTTGTAGCAACAAGCGCTGACACCTCTTCGCTACTAAGGCTTGCCTTATATGCTGCCAATTTTTCTTCTAATTCCTTATCCATTCTTGCGGTTCTGCCTCGCTCCGGCTTCACCACAACAATGGCACCATGCGTATTGTCTAAGATATATTTTTGAATCAGTTCTTCAAAATATCTGGTTCCTACCTGTTTTTTGAGGAACTCATAAGTCTCAATGGCATCTAAATGGATGAATGGTTTCTCATCATCATAGAGCCAGCTATCAAAGCTCTGAAGTCCGTACTCAAGTCCTGTCGGAATATTTCCAAAATCAGCCTCGCGATAGCGGAACTCGTGGTAGTGAATTCCTGCCTCCAACGCCTTCTTGTCAATCCCTTTTGCAACAAGATCTTTTAACGAATCTTCAATCACGTTTACAAACACATTCTTTTGTTCTACATTTGCATTCTTCGCCACAATCGAGAAAATCGGCTGGTAGATTCCATTATCATAAGAACCCAAAATATCCTTGCCAATTCCGGCATCTGTAAGCGCTGTCTTAAGTGGCGCTCCCGGCGCGGATAAAAGTGCATAGTCAAGCACCTCAAATGCCAGATACAACTCTTTGTCAAGACTCGTTCCAATAACCTTATTGTATGCCAGATAGGTATTGTCCTCCTCCGGCTCACTGCTTGTAATCGAATAGGTTTCCTCCACATGCTTCATTTCTGTAAATGGTGTCTGAAGTCCAATTGCAGAATCTATTTCAAGTGCATCAAAGTGCGACAAATATTCTCTGTCGAGCCACTCCAATTTTTCTTCAAAATCCATATTTCCATACAGATAGATATAACTGTTGGATGGATGGTAATATTTTGAATGAAAATCCAAGAACTGCTCATACGTCAAATCCGGTATATACTCCGGGTCTCCGCCCGATTCATTTGCATAGCAAGTATCCGGGAAAAGTTCATTCAGAATCACTCGGTCAAGCACACCCTCCGGAGAAGAAAATGCACCCTTCATCTCGTTGTAAACGACACCATTATAGGTCAAGGCATCGTCCTCAGACTCTAGGTTATAACTCCAGCCCTCCTGACGGAAAATCTCATCATGTTTGTAAATATTCGGATAGAACACCGCATCCATATACACATGCATCAGATTTTGGAAGTCCTTATCATTGCAGCTTGCCACCGGATAAACTGTTTTATCCGGATAAGTCATAGCATTTAAGAACGTATTAAGAGATCCTTTTACCAGTTCTACAAATGGATCTTTTACCGGAAAGTTCTTCGAACCGCAGAGTACAGAGTGTTCCAAAATATGTGGCACTCCTGTACTGTCTTCTGGCGGTGTTCGAAATCCAATCGAAAAC
>JAZNHX010000080.1:0-5440 GCA_045577115.1 Faecalimonas sp.
ATATTTGGAGAACACTATTTATAAAAGATATTGAAACCATAAAAGAATATGCTATAATAATCTAACCAGAAAATTTTCAAAGTTTCTATTTCGATTAAGAAATCAAGAAATCAAAATAGCCGTATCGGCGAAGAATTCAAAAATTACAACTTAATACGCTCTATGAGTCAAAAAGGTCATTTAATCAACTTGACAATATAGGATATATCCTATACAATATACAAAGGAGGAATACGATGCCAATCATATCAAGATTTCATGGAATAGTAGTAAAAATGTTCCTCAGACAGAAAGAGCATAACCCACCACATATACATGCAGTTTATGGAGAGTACATGGGAATGTTTTTGCTGTCAACGGTAGAAATGTTTGAAGGTGACATACCTTTAAAAGAACAGGCACTAATTAAAAACTTTATTGAGAAAAACAGGGAGAAACTTCAAAGGATATGGGATACACAAGAGTTTGAAGTGATTCCATCATCAGAGTAAGGAGAGAAAAATATGACACATAGAATAAAAGAAGTAAAAACTTTAGAAAATTTTGTGGTATCTGTAATATTTCAAGACGGCGTAGAAAAAGAGTATGATGTAAAACAATTGTTTTCTGTATTTCCTCAGTTCCAAGTGTTTGAAACAGAATCGTCACTTTTTAAACAAGTAACAGTAGATGTTGGTGGATGTGGTATTTCATGGAACGATGAATTGGATCTTGCAGCAGAAGAAGTGTGGGATAATGGCGTGGAAACCGGTGTGATTCACAAGGTTGATATTCTATCCGAAATAGGTGTGAATCTGACAAAGGCTAGAGATATAGCTGGAATTACGCAAAGGGAATTGGCTGAGAAGGCGCATATCTATCAGGGCGATATAAGTAAAATAGAGAGAGGTAGCGCAAATCCATCCGTGAAAACCTTGCAGAGATTGGCAGAGGGAATGGGGATGAGAGTTAAAGTGGAGTTTGTTGAGAAGGAGAGGTGCGTATAAGTGAACCAAAAACAAATATATCCCAATATAGACATGCAACGAACCGGAAGAAAACTGAAACAAATGATTGAATCTGCGGGCTATACGCCTCGGATGATTCAAGAATTCTTGCATTTGTCTTGTGTCCAGCCAATTTATCGTTGGTATAAGGGACTGATATTGCCAACTGTGGACCATCTGTTTATGCTTAGTGAATTGTTGGGTGTACATATGGAAGAATTTATAGTAAAGAAAAATGTACTACCGATGACATACGATGTAGAGCAATACAGTCTACACGAGGCACAGAAACGTTTGGTTGCATATTACAATAAAATATATCAATACGTGGCATAGATTGCTTTGGACTAACCGTCCAATGAAAAAAGTATTGACAAATGATATCCTCTTATTATAAACCCGCGCAGGGACTATAATAGGAGGAATTTTTATGGAAAGAAAAGTAAACGTAGTAGAAGATTTGGATGGAAACAAAATTGTTTTTATTCATGATGCGAGATTTAAAGGGAAACGTTCGATAGAATGGACGGATGTGGAGGAGTATTTAAAACAGTTTGTTGGAAAATCATATGTTATAGAAGATACAAACGATATGGTTTACATAGGGACAGATTTTCCCGATGAGTATGCACATTCTGAGTACACAACATCCCTCAAAGGTGCAAATGCAAAAGCAAAGGCTAATGCCGCACAAGGTGTACCTGAATTAATAGAAATTGCAACTGGAAAGGAATACCGAGAAAACATTAAAGAGAAACATAGTAAAGACGCAAAATTTGGATGGTATAGGTATGGTTCGAGATTTGCATTACCGGTATATGAAGAGAGTGGAGAAGTTGTTGGATATAATGTGTTCAATGTGATAATGGTCGTAAGACATGCTCAAGATGGAAAACTTTATTTATACGATATTGTGAACATAAAAAAAGAAACGAGCAACCTTTTCCAGTCGTGAGACCTTACTCAGCAAAAAACCCATTTCTTGAGTCTATAATATGAGATTAAAGAAAAATAGTCAAGAAGAAAATTGTATAACATCTAATATATTAAGTGTTAAGGAAAAATGTCAGAAAAGAGGTTGAAATATGGCTAGAAAAACAATAAAACTTACTCCTGAGACGGAGCTTGTAATTGAAAACATGGGAATCAGAATACAAAAAGCGAGGTTGCGTAGAAATATTTTGGCGGATGTGTTAGCTGAACATGCAGGAATTAGTAAGGGAACCTTATCGGCAATAGAAAAAGGGGAGCCAACAGTTTCTATTGGTGCATATGCGACAGTCTTGAATGTTCTTGGTATGGTAAATGATTTAGAACTTATTGCTGTGGATAGAGAAGGTAGACAACGTTATCGAGAGTTGCGTTTACAAGAAAGAAAACGAGCAACTAAACGAGGTATGAAGTGAATAGGAGGAATTTTATATGATATCAACATTATATGAGACGTTTCAACATTGGTCAGTAGGTGGTTCCGTTTATGTTTTGTCGGATTTGCATTTTGATGATGAAGATTGTAAATTAATGAGTCCAGACTGGATTACACCACAAGAACAATTAGAAATAATTAATAAAATGGTTATGCCGAGTGATACATTTGTATGTTTAGGTGATGTAGGAAAGGCAGAATATATTAAAGAGATTAATGCAAGAAAGAAAATTTTAATATTAGGAAATCATGATGCAAAGGGAAAATATAGAAATTATTTTAATGAAATCTATACCGGTCCAGTTTTTATTGCAGATAGAATATTGCTTTCGCATGAGCCTGTGTATGGACTACCATGGTGTTTGAATATTCATGGTCATGATCATAATGGAGTGGAGCCTTATAAGGAAGGGTGTAAGCATATTAATTTAGCTGCTAATGTCTGTGGATATACGCCATTGAATCTCGGCAGGATTATAAAAGATGGAGTGTTGTCTGGTATTCCAAGTATTCATAGGATGACAATAGATGCGGCGACAGCAAAAGAGAGAAAAAGAGGATTGTTATGACAAAAGAAAAAACAGAAATTGTATTATTTGAGACAAGGGACAAAAGTATTTCCATGCCAGTGGAATTAAAAGCTGAGACAGTGTGGCTTAGCGCAAATCAAATGGCATTGTTATTTGAAAGAGATGAGAAGACTATTCGCAAGCACATTAATAATGTTTTCAAGGAAAATGAAGTTGAAAAAGAATACAACACGCAAAAAATGCGTGTTGTAGGTGTAACCCAATTAGTTCCATTTTATTCGTTAGATGTCATTATCTCAGTTGGTTATCGTGTAAAATCAAATCGTGGTGTTGAATTTCGACGTTGGGCTAATGCAGTATTAAAGCAGTACATATTACAAGGTTATGCAGTTAATCAACAACGTATCCAGCAATTAGGTGAAGTAATACGTATTATGAAACGTACAGAAGATGAGTTGGATGGTAAGCAAATTTTATCTGTCATTGAAAGATATAACAACACACTTGATTTGCTAGACGCATATGACCACCAAACATTGAAACGTCCGAAGGGAAATCAAGCAACCTATATTCTTACATATGAGGAATGTATGAGTGTGATTCAAAAAACACGTTTTGGAGATGAATCTGATCTATTTGGGAGAGAGAAAGATGATTCTTTTAAAGGAAGTATTGGTAATATTTATCAATCTTTTGACGGACATGACGTGTATGAGTCTCTAGAAGAAAAGGCAGCTAACCTGCTATATTTCATCACCAAAAATCACAGTTTTCAAGATGGAAACAAACGTATTGCGGCAACAGTTTTCCTGTATTTTCTAGATAAAAATGATGCTCTGTTTTATGATGGACGGAAACGGATAGAAGACGTAACTTTAGTTGCTTTGACAATTATGATTGCAGAATCACGTCCTGATGAAAAGGAAATGATGATTAGTGTAGTGATGAATTGTATGCAGTAAATTTGAGGTCACAATTTGTGACTTCAAGTTTAGTGAATGATAATTCTGGAGGCATTATGCTAAGTGCTTATAGTCTTGACAATCCACTAAAGTGTGATATGATTATTACATAACATAACTAAAACATTTAAAGAAAGATGCATGTAAACAAGTGATATATTTAATTAAGTAGGGCAACCTTTATAGGTTGCTCTTTTTCTGTTTAAAAACATGTGTCCTGATTTTGGGACAGCATAGAAATTATAATAAGAATCAGAAGAGAGAAAACTTTTAAAAGAGTGGCAATAAAAGGAATGGAGGAGAAAAACATGTTATTAGGGTTATTGAGTGCAGCCTTTATTGGCGGAGGATTAATTAAGGATCAAATTGAACAAAATCAAAAGTATTACGGGACATCAAGAGACATGCATAGAAACAATCCAAGTGAATTAGAACACAGAAAGGCTTGCGATGACATTATTGCAAAGCACAAATCTGAGTATATAAAGAAGCACGGGCATAGTTGGTAGGGTGTGTTAACGCTACAATAAATGAAGCTCACTATTCAGATATAACAACGCAGTCAGAAGTTAGATGGGAGAGGAGATATACATAATGGCACATAAGATTGGATTTATTAAAGAGGATTATGAGAGTAAGGCAACAGAACAGAAAAGAGAAGTAGTAAGAGAAGAAACCATAGCACGTAAATCAGTGGTGCAGGTGTATTTTCCAGATAGAGACAGAAACTATTCTTACTACAATGACCAATTTGATTTGCAGTGCGGAGATATTGTATTTGTAGAAGGCAAACTGGAAGGTGTGCGTGGACGTGTCACGGAAGTAAACTATAATTTCAAAATCAAACTTTCGGATTATAAACGTGTCATTGCAGTGGCAGATACAAATGTGACAGGACAATTTTATATGGCGGGTTCGCATTTTGTAACATTTGAGCCGGATGTGCTACCAAGTAATAAGGTGCTATCATGGTTCGAGGCTCCGTCACAGGAGGAAGAGTATATTAGTGGTGGAGACGGAACGTGGATTTCTATTGATAAATTGTCCGACATGAATGTGAGCAATACCATTGCAGAGAGAGGATATGAGTATTATGCCGACAATAAGGTTCGCTATATTTGCGTTGATGGTAATCGAGGATATGCGCTTGTGGAAGGTAGTGAAGTATATGAAGTGGAGTTCGAATATCGTAATCGCGAGGTATCGAATATTGTGTGTTCTTGTTTCTGTAGTTATAACTGTAAACATGAATTTGCCGCTATGTTGCAACTTCGTGAAACGTTGGATATGATTGAGAAACATTATCAGGATGAATTTCAGAGGACCGGTTATTTTGCAGCGATTGCGAAAGGGACATTGTTTTCATTTGTGATTGACAGAAAAGAAATTGGAAAATTCGTATTATAATATAAAAAATACTCGAAAGAGTGGCAAAAATTAAGGAGGTTTTTATGGAAGCTTTTGGTTGGCTGTTATTAATATGGATAGTGGGAATTTGCCCTCCGATTGGAGTTGTAATAGGTATAATTGCTTTGT
>JAZNHX010000081.1:0-2007 GCA_045577115.1 Faecalimonas sp.
CATGGCTACGATCCGACTTAGAATATGTAATGCGTGAAAATCGTAAGGAGTGGGGTACTGTTGGTCTACTTGGTCAGGTTGTAGTTGTTGATGATGGCACTTGCGTTGTTGGCGGTTATGTTAAGCCCTCTGCAAATGGTATTGGTACTGCATCTGACAGCGGTTATCGTGTCATGAAGAGAATTGATGAGAACCATATAAAAGTGTTGGTTAAGTAATTCTATTTAATAAATAAAGTTATATATTATATTTTGGTGGTTATACCTCTGTATAACCACCTTTCTATTTCATATAAAGAGGAGTGATGGATAATGGCATGGAATCCGTTTGGAGTAATGTTTGAACTTACTGCAAGTGGCAGTAGTGTTACTAGAAAATCTGCTACTCAGTTTACTGTAAAAGTCACTGCTCATTGGGAAACATACTATTCTGGTGCTCAAACGAACTATGGAATGACTGCTTCTTCTGGTGGCGGCAGTGTAACACTCAATCCATTTGGAACCTATTCTAGCGAGGGAACTGGTTCTTTTACAGGTACTTATTCTATTAATGGTAATGGTTCCGCAACTAAAGAAATTACAGTTACATTTAGGAATTTCAACAACGATAATGGTGATGCCGCAACAACAACTGTAAAATTCAATGTTGATGTTCCTGCTTGGACATCCTATATTGTTTCATATAACGCCAATGGTGGTTCTGGTGCTCCATCAAAGCAAACTAAATGGAAAGACCAAACATTAACACTATCCTCCACAAAGCCTACTCGAACTGGATATACATTTAGTAAATGGAACACCAAAAGCGATGGTAGCGGAACTTCTTATTCTTCTGGTGGCAATTATACGGCTAACTCTACCGCTACATTGTATGCGATATGGACAGAGAATAAATTGACTGTTAATTATTACAGTAACTATGCCACATACGCAGCTTTTAAGGGAGAAGAAATTAGTGTAAGTTCAACCACAAATGTATTAGTGCATAGTCAAGATTTTTATTATGATAATGCATATTCAAGTGGTTTGGCTAATGTTCAGAATGTAGATTATGTATATTTATCAAGAACTGGTTATGCTCCAACTGGATATTGGGGAACTTCTTCTGATGGTGGTACATTGGTAAATCACAATGCCTCTTTTTCAACTGGACAAGCTCTTGCTCAGGCATTTGGAAAATCTTTGGCAAGTGGTAACGCTTCTGTGAATGTATATGCTCAATGGCAAGAAAATTCTTATACACTTAGCTATGATTCTAATGGTGGATTCGGAGATATAAGTCCTCAGACTGTGGAATGGGGTGCTACATTTAATCTCTCTAATAATACATTCAAGCGTGAAGGATATAAGTTTGTTGGTTGGAACGCTTATAGAAATGACGATGATACTTGGTATGTTAACGGTCAAGGATGGATAACAGAAGACGAAATTCTTGCCAATGGATATTCAAAGAAATTATATGAAAATCAATGCGAATTGATTTTTGATAACTCTTGGATTAGAGATAATGAAGAAGCAAGATTATATACCATGTATGCAGTTTGGGAGATTTCAGGTGTTGTCTATATAGATAACGGTACTTCGTTCGAACCATACCTTGCTTACATAGATAACGGAACAAGTTGGGACTTGTATTTGATGTATATAGATAATGGTACAAGTTGGGATATAGTTTCATAATGAGAGGTGATAGATATGGCAGGAGTAAAAGATAAAATTGTATCAGTCGAATCTTTGTCTGCTCTGCATGAGTACAACAAAGATACATTTGAGACAAAAGAAAATGTTGAGAGTTTATTAAATGGCAAATTTGATAAGCCTGAAAATAATATTGTGCCTATTGAAAACGGTGGTACAAATTCTTCTGATGGTTCTGCTGGATTAGCAAATCTTTTTGCATCTGGTGTAACGGTTCTATCTTCTTATCAGTACGGAGACGAACTTCCTGAAGCTGGAACTGTTGGCAGAATCTTTTTTAAGAGAGTAATTGAGTGATTGAATAAAAATA
>JAZNHX010000082.1:0-28858 GCA_045577115.1 Faecalimonas sp.
GCAAGTGTAATATCTTCATGTGAATGGGATTCATAGAAACTCTTGTCCCTGAAGCCCCTGCTCTGATAGAAAAGAATACATCGAAGAGCATGTTTATAAAATCGTTTATTGTCATTAAAAACAGCCGTTTTCCGCACACACCCCAACATTTGTCGTAGAGCCGTCTTCTTTTGACAATTGATATATTGTTGCAAAAGTGAATATGCGAATACTTGAACAAAACAAATATTCATGATGCCGTCATGCTGCATAAGGCATACAAACTCAATTGTTTTAAAGAGAATATGGTATGAATTTATAGATTATCATAGGTTCAAGTTGATGATTAAAACTGAATATCTGCATGACGAGATGTATTGACGTACATAGGTCATCTCTGTTACTCTGAAAAAAATAGGAGGTGTGTATATGAGTGAAACAAAGAAGGGCCCTTTACATGGGCTGACTGTTGTTGATTTGACGCGCGTATTATCCGGTCCATTTGGTATGAGTTGGCTGGGAGATATGGGAGCAACCATTATCAAGGTCGAGAATCCAATTGGCGGAGATGCTACGCGTAATGACCGTCCTTTTATCAACGGCACAAGTAATTACTTTGCAACCATCAATCGTAACAAAAAGTGCGTAACACTGAATCTCAAGGATCCAAAAGGAAAAGAAATGTTTCTTGAGTTAGTGAAACAGGCTGACGTGGTTACCGAGAATTTTAGACCGGGAACTATGGAGAAGCTTGGACTTGGATACGAGGATTTATGCAAGGTAAATGAAAAGATTATTATGGCAAGTATCTCAGGCTACGGACAGACCGGACCGTATGCTCATAGACCGGGATATGATGCAGTATCACAGGCTATGGGTGGAATTATGAGTCTTACAGGTTTCCCGGGGAATCCGCCTACGAAATGCGGAACATCGATTGGCGATGTTGCGGCAGGAATGAATATGGTAATCGGTATCTTAGCAGCACTGTATCGAGTTCAGACGACCGGTAAGGGAGAGCGATTAGAGGTGGCACTGGTTGACTCGGTGTTATCGTTAATCACACAGGATTATATCGAGTATGCACATTCTAAGAAGCTTCCGGTGTTACTGGGTAATAATTACAGTCTATGGTGTCCTTACGGTACATATAAGGCAAAAGACCGCTACTATACAATCGCGGTGGGAACGCAAGATCAGTGGAGAAAGTTGTGTACGGCGATTTTAGGCCGACCTGAATTGGGAGATGATCCGAGATACGAAAGTCAGGCTGCACGTGTGGGGAACCGCGCAGAGGTTGATGCACTTATCAATGCATGGGCAGAGAATTTGACTGCGAAGGAAGTGGTAGAGCAACTGAATCAGGCTTCTGTGCCGGCAGCACTACTCTATAATTTTGCTGACATTGAAGCGGATGAGAACTTTACCGTTCATCGACAAATGATTAAGCATATGGAGCATCCGATTATCGGAGATATTCCTTATATTAACATGCCGATTCGTTTCCAAGAGTCCGGTTTGGTTGAGCCAAAGGCGGCAGGTAGTCTCGGTCAATTCAATGAAGAAGTCTATGGACAATACCTTGGACTTAGCAAAGAGGAATTGGACGAACTTAAGGCAAACGGAACGATTTAGTGGAGGAAGTATGCTGACAGAAAAACGAATATTAGAATTGGCAAGAGAAGATGAGGCCTATATTCAGAAGGTGTTTCGTTGGCTTCATCAGCACCCGGAGGTTGCTCACAAGGAACAGGAAACGAACCAATATCTGAGACAAGAGTTAGACAAGATGGGAATCTTCTATTTTGCGCCAAAGGATAATATCACAATAGCGGTGATTGACAGTGGCAAAGAAGGGAAGACCATTGGACTTCGCTGTGATACGGATGCACTTCCGGTACAGGAGGATACGGGATTATCCTACGCATCACAATATGATGGGGTTATGCATGCTTGTGGACACGACGCACATATGACGATGGGAATCGGCACTGCCAAGATCCTGAATGAGCACAAAGATGAATGGTGTGGCAAGGTAAAGATTATCTTTCAGCCGGCAGAAGAAGGGGAGGACGGTTCCGACCAGGTGATTGCGACCGGACTTGTGGATGATGTAGATACCTTTTTTGCAATCCATGTCTGGAGTCCATACAAGAGCGGAGAACTCCATGTTTCCCCAATTACGGTTAGTGCCGCAGTCAATATGTTTACGATACGCATTACCGGAAGGGGTGGTCACGGAGCTACGCCGGAGAAATGTGCAGATGCGATTGTTGCGGCCTCTTCGATGGTAACTTCCTTGCAGAGTGTGGTATCCAGAGCAGTTTCACCGATGGAATCAGCGGTGGTTACAATCGGAAGCTTTCATGCAGGAAGTGTGGGAAATGTCATTGCACAGGAAGCCGTTCTTCAGGGAACGACACGAACACTCAATGAAGAGACAAGGAAGAAGGTTTCGGATGCGCTTCGTATATTTGCAGAGCATACGGCTCAGATGTATGGATGCGAGGCGGAGGTGACGGATATCCGTGTCAGTGATGCGGTTCAAAATGATGTGAAGGCAACGGAGATTGCAAGAACGTGTGCCATGGAACTGGTATCACCGGAATTGATTGGCGAACAGAAAACGATGATGCTTGGTGATAACTTCGCCAACTATGGTGTGATTGCTCCATACTGCTATGTGCAGGTGGGAATTGCAGATGAGAAGAAGCATACCGATTATGCGCATCACAACGGTAAGTTCGCAGTTGACGAGGATGTATTGCCGCTGTGTGTGGCATGGATGACAAGCTTTGCAGTACGCAGTGCTGTAGAAATATAACAATTTAATCAAATGAATAAGGAGAAGATGACGATGAAAAAAGCAATGGTATTTGGCGCAGGCGCCATGGGAAGTGGAATTGCACAGGTCTGTGCAACAAACGGATATCAAGTATACCTGTGTGATGTGAATATGGAGTTCGCACAGAGAGGCTGGGACAATATTAAGGCAGGCCTTGACAGACAGGTAGCAAGAGAGAAGATGACACAGGAGGCAGCTGATGAATTAATGGCAAGATTGATTCCTTGCTGTGATATCTCTTTGGCTTCAGAAGCTGACATTATTTTGGAAGCGATTGTAGAAAATGTAGAACTGAAAAAAGATTTATTCAAGAAGATTGAAGAGTGCTGCTCAGAAGACACCATTATCGGAACAAACACTTCATTTATTCCGATTACAAAATTAGCAGAAGATTTGAAGAGACCGGAACGCTTTGTCGGAATTCATTTCTTTAATCCTGTTTATGCTATGAAACTGGTAGAGATTATCCGTGGAGAGAAGACAGGTGACCTTGCAGTAGAAAAGGCTGAGGAATTCGTGAAGGAGATCCGCAAAGAGAGTGTTCTGATTTTGAAGGATGCACCTGGATTCATTGTAAATCGTATTAACTTTGCTACATATGCAGAAGCATACCGTGTTATGGAAGAGGGCGTTGCAAGCATCGAGGATATCGATAAAGCAATCAAACTTGGACTGAATTACCCAATGGGACCATTCGAGTTAAATGACTTTGGTGGTTTGCAGACGATACAGGCATGTCTGAAGACATTGTACGAACTGACAGGTGATGAGAGATTCCGTCCGGTTCCGGCATTGGACGAACATGTAGCAAACGGTGAACTTGGAAGAAAGACCGGCAAAGGCTGGTATGACTACAGCAAATAGGAGGAGACTATGTTTGGAATTCAATCTTATGGTACATATGTACCTTTTAACCGATTAAAGAAAAGCACGATTGCTGAGGCTTATGGCAGTCGTGGCAAAAAAGGAGAAAAAGCGGTTGCTTATTATGATGAGGACAGCTTGACTATGGCGGTATCAGCATCTATGGATGCTGTGAAGGATTCTTCAAAATTAGAGTCCATTATCTTTGCCAGCACCACAGCACCTTACCGTGAAAAACTGTGTGCAACACAGATTGCAGCTTGCTTAGATACAAAAAACAATATCCGTACAGTAGACATGACAGATTCTCTTCGCGCCTGCGCAGACGGATTCTTGAATGCATGCGAAAGCGGAAAGAATACTCTTGTAGCAGTTGGAGATTGCCGTTTGGGTGCAAACGATGGTCAGTTTGAAGGAGATTTGGGAGATGGCGCAGCAGCATTTGTACTTGGCAGTGACAACGTCATTGCAGAGTATGTGGATAGCTATTGTGTCAGCATGGATATTCATGACATGTGGCGTAGCGAAGAGGACAAATATGTGCGTTTCTGGGATGTACGCTACTCAAACAGTACACATTACATTCCAATGATGAAGGCAGCGGTATCCGGACTGTTAGCAAAAACAGGATTACAGGCAAGTGATATTACAACGATTGTCAATTATGCACATGAAGATCGTCATCGCATGGCGGCTGCTATGAAATTAGGATTTGCACCGGAACAGATTCCGGCAGGATTATACAACGACATTGGTAATACCGGATGTGCGGCAGCACCGATGCTTTTAGCATCTGTACTCGACACAGCGAATCCGGGAGATACCATTCTCTATGTATCTTACAGCGATGGATGTGTAGCGATGCTTTTGAAGGTGACAGAGGCGATTGTAAGTGGTCGTCGCAGCGTAACACTGGCAGAGCAGATTGCGAATAAGAACAGTGACCTTCCATACGGTAAATACCTCAAATGGAAAGATTTCTTAGACTGTGAGCCACAGAGAAGACCGGAGCAGGAGCGTTCTTCTTTGCCGGATTATTTCCGCAACTACAAGAAGAATAACGCAATGTACGGAAGCATCTGTACACACTGTGGAACTCCTCAATTCCCTCCTCAGAGAGTATGTGTCAAGTGTCATCATGTGGATGAGATGGAGCCTTACTGCTTTATCGGTAAAAAGGCAACAATCAGAACATTTACACTCGATGGTTTGTCACTTTCCAAGGATTCACCGAACTATTTGGTTGTAGTTGATTTTGAAGGCGGCGGTAAGATGATGACATACCTTGTAGACTGCAAGAGCGAGGATATTCACGTAGGTTTACAGGTAAGACTCAGTTTCCGTAAAATATTCGATGCCAATGGCGTACATACATACTTCTGGAAGGTTGTTCCGGAGATGACAAAGGGGGATGAATAATATGGCAGGTATCAAAGATAAAGTAACCGTTATCGGTATGGGTTGTACCAAATTCGATGAACGTTGGAAAGACAGTCGTGAAGACTTAATATTGGAAGCTGTGAACGAGGCATTAGATGACGCGGGACTTACCATTGATGACATTGATGCGTTCTGGTTTGGTTCTTATTACGAAGCGGCAGGTTATACATTGTCAAACGTATTAAAAACGAACTTCAAGCCTGTTACCCGTGTGGAAAACAACTGCTGCACAGGTTTGGAAGCATTCCGTAATGCGGCATATGGTATCGCTTCGGGAGCTTACGGTGTGGTTATGGCGATTGGTATGGAAAAATTAAAAGACAATGGTTTCAGTGGTAATCCATTTGCGCCTACCTACAGAGAGAACACATCACCGGCTTACGGCGGACCGGCAGGATTCTCTTTGCTTGTGCCGGCATACTGTGAGAAATACGGCGTAAAATTCGAGGATATGCGTGAGGCTATGGCTTCTGTTTCTTACAAGAACCACTATAATGGTTCCCTGAATCCAAAGGCGATGTACCGCAAGGTGACACCAATCGAAAAGATTAAAACATCACCAATGGTTTGTGAGCCATATCTTTCGATTATGGACTGTTCCGGAGTATCAGACGGATGTGCATGTGCAATTCTGACATCTGCAGATAACGCACACAAGTATCGTCCGGATCCGATGTATATTAAGTGTGCAGAAGTTGCATCTGCTAATGGATACGGAACACTTGTAGGTGAATATGATTATACAACTGTGCAGGAGACAGCACATCTTGCAAAAGTAGCATATGAATTAGCGGGAATTACAGACCCTGTAGAGCAATTGAGTCTGGTAGAGTTGCATGACTGTTTCACAATTACAGAGATTGTTCTCTATGAGGATTTGCAATTGAGTGAGCGTGGACAAGGATGGAAAGATGCTTTGTCCGGTAAGTTTACGAAGGATGGAAAGCTTCCGGTAAACATTGACGGTGGATTGAAGGCATTCGGTCATCCGGTTGGAGCGAGTGGTATTCGTATGATTTACGAGAGCTGGCTGCAGTTCCATGGAAAAGCAGGAGAGCGTCAGTTGGAAAACCCAAAACTCGGACTTGCGCATAATCTGGGTGGTTATCCTTGGGAGAATGTCAGTGCGATTGCAATTGTAGGAAAAGAACCGGGATAATATAATAACAACGAGGCAATGATTTCATATCATTGCCTCGCTTTTTATCATAGACCATTATTCGATGAAATTTTTCGGTGGTTTCTCGGTGATATTATACCCAAATAGTTTTTTGTGAAGAGATGATACGTAGTTGGCGTCTTGGTAGCCATATACTTGTGCGGCTTCATACAAATGAATGTTTTCGTTTGCCATAAGGTTCTTGATGCCCTCAAGTTTCGCCTTGTTGACATATTTCATCAAAGAATAACCGTGTGTCTTTTTGAAAATACGGCAGAGATATGCAGGAGTTATTTTGAGATATTCTGCCACGGCATTCTGCGTGATTGGTTCGTATATATGTTTTTGTATGTATTTTTTTGCTTTTTCAGTAAGCAAAACTTCTCCCGGTAACTGTTTGAATTTCTTTGCGTGGTTGCATGCGTCAATTTCACAAAGGATGTTCATTACCTGAGCAATTTGTCTTGCAGAAGAATACTTATACTGATGAAAATTATATATGATATCATCAATCATATTATGAAGGTGCTTCATCTGAGGATTGAATTTGGTTACAAGAGGGAGGAATAGACCGTTGGCATTATTCTCCTGATATGTGTAATCTATCCGCATAATAAAGCTGTGGAGGGAGATTGGTTCGTCAGAATGCATAACAATTTCCTTGTCTCTGATGATACACATCACATCTCCTTCGTGTACCTGCTGCTTCTTTTTATCTATCCAAAAATCGAGTGTTCCCTGCGCGACATAGGCAATTTCAATACAGTGGTCCAATGGATTCAGAAGAAAGTCATATGTATCTGTTTGGTTAATAATGGAAAAGAATACATCGGGCAAAGAAGTTACTTCAAGCGTTTTCATTTTATCACCTCTTACATTTTTCCTAATTATAAATTTTTATGTCAATTTTGTCAAGAATATCAAATATCTTTATTTAAGTCAAACTGGAAACAAGTTATTATAATTATAACTATGCTGGAAATTAGACGGAGGGATAAAAAATGAACGGATTACATGCGGGCTTTAGCCGTGTAGACATCACGCCTATGCTGGGAATCGGAATGGGCGGCTACTATGTACCACGTTCCGTAGAAGGGGTACGCGACAGATTGGAGATTAACGCGCTTGCGCTGGCGTGTGGAGAGGAGAAAGTGATTCTGCTCAGTGTAGACCATTGTGGAATCTTTACGGAGCCTGTCACACATTTCCGTGAACACGTGGCGGAGGTTACAGGGCTGCCGTTGGATGCGGTGTTTATTCATTCCACACACACACACACGTCCGCTTTTTTGAACAAGGATTCAGAAAATGAATTAGAACGGGAATATTACAGTCTTGTATATCGCAGAATGGCGGATGCCGCACAGATGGCTTTGGAAGATTTGAAGCCGGCAAGAATGGGATATGGAACAGGGCAAGCACCGAATATTGCATTTGTTCGTCGCTTCCGAATGAAGGATGGAAGTGTTATGACGAATCCGGGGGTTAACAATCCGGATATTGTCAAACCAATCGGCGATGTGGATGAACGCGTAAGCGTAGTTCGGTTTGACCGCGAAGGTGCAGAGAGCATCGTTCTTACCAACTTTGCGAACCACCCGGATACCGTTGGCGGCTGCAGGATATCAGCAGATTGGCCGGGATTCTTGAGACGAACGGTGGAAAAGAGTTTAGACAATGTTAAATGTATCTTCTTTAATGGTGCAGAAGGCGATGTGAATCATGTGAATGTGCATCCGACCGGAGGATATCTCAATGACATGTTTATGGACTTTGATGATGTGTCCAGAGGATATGGTCATGCAAGATATATTGGACGTGTTGTTGCAGGCGGTGTATTACAGGCTTTTGACAAGGTGAAATACGTAGACGTAGATGAAGTGAAGTTCTTGAGACACTCGATTCGAATTCCGTCTAACATGCCGAAAAAAGAAGATATGGCTGAAGCACATCGCATTCATGAATTGCACGAAGCAGGCAGAGATGAAGAGATACCTTATACAGGAATGATGTTGACGACTGTGGTAGCGGAGGCTGCGCGCATGATACGTCTGGAACATGGTCCGGAGTATTTCGATATGCAGTTATATGGTATCGCAATCGGAGAAGTGGCACTCCTTGGAATTCCGGGAGAACCGTTTACAGGAATCGGAAGAGGTCTGAAAGAGACAGAAGGATGGGGAATGGTTATACCAACTTGTCTGACAAATGGCGTGCAGGGATATTTCCCTATGAGAGATGCCTATGATGAGGGCGGATATGAAGCAAGAAGCTCTGAATTTGCGGCAGGTGTTGCCGAATTAATGATAGAGAAAGGAAAAGCTTTACTTCAAGCAATGAAACAAGTAGCAGATTAGGAGGACAAAGAGTGATGAGAAAAGACATGATGTGGGCATTTATGATTTATTTAGGATCAAATATGTGGGCAAAAAAAGGTGAAAAAAGACCTTACCGCACAGAGTGGGAAGAGGAGTACCACGAGGAAATGGTGACAAGCAAAGAAGTGTGGAGAAAGGTAACAGATTTTCTTCCGGAATGTGGAATCAACACACTTTTAATTGATATCGGAGAAGGTGTACAGTTCGATTCACATCCTGAGCTTGCAATTCCGGGATCATGGACAAAGGCAGAATTAAAGGCAGAGATCGAAAGACTTCGTGCAATGGGAATCACACCGATTCCAAAACTTAATTTCTCTTGCGGACATAATGGTTGGTTAGGCGACTATTCACTGATGGTTGGTACAGATACATATTATAAAGTGTGCGAAGATTTGATTATCGAAATGATTGAATTGTTTGACACACCGGAATTCTTCCAACTTGGATTGGATGAAGAGAGAGTTGAAAATCAGCCGTATTACCCATGCGCAGTTGTTCGTGCACCATACAAGCAGATGGAAGATGCACTTAAGTTATTTAAGATCTGTTTGGACAGAGGTGTTCGTCCATGGATGTGGATTGATGCACATGCAGTAGACAGCTTTGGAGGAGAAGAGAAATTCTGTGAGCAAGTACCGAAGGAAGTATTGATTTCTAACTGGTACTATGACGGAATCTTCCAAAACGCACATAAGGAGAAGATTAAACTCTACAACAAACTTGGTGAGTGGGGTTACGAGCAAGTTCCAACAAGTTCAACATGGGGTAAAAAGATTACGAACTCCAGAGAGACCATGAGATATTGTAAGGAAACTGTTAAAGAAGAAAGCATCAGAGGATATATGACAGCAGCATGGCTTTATACAGATGAGGAAAGTTACTACGGACTTCTGAATGACGCTTATAGATTTGGATGTGCAAAGAAAACAATTTATGGAGAAGAGTAAGAGTTATGAGATTAGCGAATACTACCGGAGATTTTGAATTTTATTGCAACACATATCAAGAACGTGTACAGCATCTACATGAAGCTGGCTTCCGTTATATTGATTTGTGTATGTACAAAACGTTCCCAGAGGATGAATTGTTGGTTTCTGAGAATTGGCGAGACAATGTAGCAAGATTAAAGGAATATGCAGAGGGATTGGGTATGAAGTTTGTGCAGGCACATGCACCGGGTGGCAATCCTCTAAGAACTACGGGAGAATGGGCGGCAAAATATGAGCAATTGATGCATACGACATTACGTTCCATAGAAATATGCAGTATGCTTGGCATACCGAACATTGTTGTACATGCCGGCTGCAGAAGAGACGTGGGAAAGAAAGGTTTCTTTGAAGAAAACCGTGAATTTTTCCGAAAACTACTTTTTGAGGCTGAAAAGTATGGTGTCAATATACTGGTTGAGAACAGTTCGAGAAGAAATGTTGCTTGTAGTACAGCATATTACACAAATACCGGAGCAGACATGAGAGAATTTATCGAGTATGTCAATCACCCATTATTCCATGCTTGTTGGGATACAGGGCACGGCAATATGGAAGGTGGACAGTACGACCAGATCATGGCGCTTGGAGACGAATTGTATGCATTGCATATCAATGATAACCAGGAAAGTACGGATGCTCATGTAATACCATGTATGGGTACCGTGAATTGGGATGAGGTCATGTGTGCTTTGATTAATTCGGGATACAAAGGCTGTTTCACACTGGAAGCGGGTGGTGTTTTCATAAATATATTGAATAGGAGACGATTCTTTGAACAGGATTCGCGTCTTAGAATCCCAACGTTAGCTATGCAAAAGAGTGCAGAAAAATTGATGTATGATACATCTATGCATATTTTGCAATCATATGAGTGCTATGAAGAATAACTATCTGGAAAAGGAGGTAAGAAAATGAGTAAAAAAAGACTTGGAATGGTATGTTGTGCCTTGCTTTTGGCAAGTGGCCTTGTGGGCTGTACGGCTCTGGAGGACGAAAAGGCTGCTAACGAGAAGACCGAGGTAACATGCTACAAGGAATTCACAGACATCGAGTTGCTTCAAGAGGTTCCGGTCATGAACGTTAAAAATGGTAAGACAGATATTGTCGGCGATATGGGAGCAGGCAATGAGGTTATCACAATTAACGGAAGTGAACTTGCAGACTACTGGGATTATCTTGATTTACTCGAAGAAAATGGATTTGAAAAACGCTACGATAATGGAGAAGAAGGACTGAGAGGAAAAGTCTATTCTGCTACATTATCAAAGGAGGATTTGTCAATTACAGTAATCCACATGCTTAAGACAAACCTGACTTATATTGTAGCAGAAGAGCATCTTGCTTTATCGGAGCGCCTGTTCTACAAGGATGAATATGCTGCGGATAATAAAGAGGGTGCCAAGACCACCTTACATTTGGTTGAATTATCTGACTTTGGTAACAGTTTTGTGATTCAATTAAAAAATGGTCATTTTATTATCAATGATGGTGGAAGTGAGGACGATTTGCCGTATCTGATCCAATATTTAGAATCTCTGGTTCCGCAAGGTGAGAAACCGGTTATTGAAGCATGGATGTGTTCTCATCCGCACGGAGACCATGTGGGAGTTTTCGGGGGATTTGATAAGAACTGGACATATGCAGAGAGAATCTATGTGGAATCTATTTATATGGACAAGTTAAACAGTACGTTAGCAACTGCTCAAGGCGTGACCGGTAGGCAGCTGGGGGTACAGGCAAGTATTATGAAATTAAAAACAACAGACGGAGGACATCCGGAGATTTATCGTCCACAGGCAGGACAGACATATTACTTCAGTGATATTAAAGTGGAAGTAATGCAGACAATGATACAGATCCCGGAGGAGAATTGGTACAGATGGTCAGGTAATGTCAATGAGTTCTCTACATGGTTGATGTACACAATTGAAGAACAGACATTCTTGAATGCAGGCGATGCTGATTTTGGTGCAATGAGAGCGATTATGAGAACCTATGATGAAGAGGATTTTGTAATGGATATTATGGCGGTACAACATCATGGTATCAATGTACATAATGAATTTTCAGATTTTGTTACTGTTAAAACATTGCTTTATCCGAACATGGGAACACAGGGCATGTACAAAACAGGAGTGTCTTGGGCAGCTTCATGGCAGGCAAGTGAAGACAGAAATGAATACCTTCAAGAAAAGGCCTTAGAATGCATCAGTTATATAGATGGAACGCAAGTATTGACGTTCCCATATAAAGTAGGTAGTGCAAAGAGTTTGGGCAACCATAGAGACAGAGTTGATATCAGCTCAGACGAGACAAGAATCCAATATTATTAAGAGAAATGATACGTGGATAAACAAGGAGGTGCACATTAGTGAAAAAAAGAAAAGTGCTTATTTTATCAGTGTTAATGCTTGTATTGGTTGCGGCTGGTGTCCTTGGAGCATTTCTAATATTTGGCAACAAGGAAGCTAAACCGACGGGTAACAAAGCCAATATTGAGTGGTATACGGAAGATGGAGAGGAGTTTGTCATTTCCACGGAGGAAGAACTCTATGGATTGGTAAAACTTTCACAGTATTATGATTTTTCCGAGCAAAGAATCAAATTGGGTGCAGATATCGTGATTAACGAAGGCAATGCAGAAGATTGGGCGAAAAAAGCCCCGGCAAAACGCTGGTATCCAATTGATGGTTTTGCAGGAACTTTTGATGGACAGGGACACAGCATCAGTGGTGTATATGGATATGGTGTAGATACAGCTATGGGTCTGTTTTGTAACACAAAAATGAACTGTTCCATTAAAAACTTAAAGGTGCTTAATAGTTATTTTGCAGTAGATGGTTCAGTTGCCGTAGGTAGTGTAGTGGCTAATGGTGCTGGAACATTTGAAAAACTATACAGCGATGCGTTTATCACAACGAACGGATTCAATGCGGGCGGTATTGTTGGTAAAATTAATGATGATGGCACATCTTCTGCAGCAACAAGAACCAGTAGGATGATAAATTGCTGGTTTGACGGAACTGTAAAAATGACAACAAAAACAGGACGTTACGGAGGCGGTCTTGTTGGACAAATCTATGGTGGTTCGTTTACAATTTCACATTGTTTGAACAGCGGTGATGTTTCGTCAGTAAGTAAAGAATCAAATGGTATATATATTGGTGGTATCTTTGGTGGAATGACTTACTCAAATTATAGTGGTGCGGTTGTTATTGATGACACATTGAATGCAGGAAAACTTTCTGTACAAACGACATCTGTAGCGGGTTCTCTTGCAGGTGGTACGCTTGAAAAAACCACAATGACCATTAAAAACACCTTTGTTACAGAAGAAAGTCATAGTGAAGTATGTAATTATCAAGCGAGTACTACAACCGGTAGTGCAATGATGATTAACACGGATTTTATAAAGGGCGAAAAGTGGTATTCTTGGACAACATTGAATTTTGATGAATACTGGACAGTTACAAAAGAGGGAACACCGATTTTGAGAGCTTTTGCAGAGGAAGTAGTTGACACAAGTAGTTTGCAAAAAGCATATAGCTTGGATTGGTACGACGCATCTGCATCGGAATACATTCTTGATAGCGTGGAAGACCTTTATGGTTTTGCAATCAAGTCTTATTTTGACAATTTCACAGGTAAACTTGTTAAACTTGGGGCAAACATTACTGTCAATGAAGGCAAAGCGTCTACATGGGCATCCGGTAAAAAAGTTCCGGAGAAAAACTGGGCACCGATTAGCCGTATCTATCCATTCCAAGGTATATTTGATGGAAATGGGTATTCAATCAGTGGTCTTTACACCAAATCGCCAAATGCTTTCGTAGGTCTTTTCGGATGCATTGGTATTTACAGTGAAGTTAAAAATCTGAAAGTAGTAAACAGCTACTTTGAAGCAAGCGGCGCATTGGGAAGTATCACGGCACGATGCGAAGGTAAGATTGATACTGCATACAGTGATGCATATTTGACGGAAAATATGTATCTTGGCGGTGGTATCGCAGGGTATAAACTGACAGATAATGTCAGCAAGATTACGAATTGCTGGTATGATGGCGTTCTTACGTTAGAAGGCAGTGCAAGGATGTGCGGTGGTGTTGTTGGACGACTGATTAAGGGAACTATTGATATGGACAATTGTCTCTTTTCAGGAAAGATTATCTTAAATGGAGAAAAGCGAACAGTTAATACAGGCGGATTTATCGGAAACATAGCAGCCGGTACAGTGAATATTAAGGGCTGTCTGAATACGGGTGAACTTATTGTAACTGAAGCTGATAAACAGAATGCTGCAGGACGTGTTTTTGGTCAGGTGGCAAATGAGGAAAATATCACGATAACGATTGAGGATTCTTATTTTACAAACGTAGGATTCAGTGCGGATTACTTCTATTATTGTGCAGGAGACAAACCGAAAATCACAGGTTGTGCGGAACTTAAGAGAACAGAAGATATTCTCGGATATGATGGTTATCGAACTACATCTTTGGACTTTGCGAAATATTGGACGGTTGTTGTAAACGAAGACGGCACACCGATTCTAAAGAGTTTTGCTAAAAAGGTGCCGAGTGTAGCAGGTCTTGAAAAGATCTTTGATAAGAGTTGGTATAGTCATGATAAGGATAACTTTGTATTGAAAGATGCAAAAGATTTGTATGGATTTTTGTATCTCTCAAATTCACGAAATGACTTTAAAGGCAAAACAGTCACCTTGGCAAACGATATTAAGGTAAATGACGGCTTGGCAACTGATTGGGCAGAAGGAAAGAATGCTCCTGCAAAAGTATATAATTGGAATGGTATTGGAAAAAGTACGAATTTCCAAGGAACATTTGATGGAAATGGACATACAATCAGTGGTATTTACGGCACTACAGATACAATGTACTTTGGCCTTTTTGCTTATGTTGGAACAGAAGGCAAAATTAAGAATGTTCGTCTCACAAACTCTTTCTTTACAAGTACTATAGAGGGCAGTGCAGCAATGGGAAGTATTGTAGGACGCTTAGAAGGAGACATTCACACTGTATACAGTGACGCAATTCTTCGTTCTTCATCATCAATAAATGGTGGTATTGTCGGATACAAACTTACAAAAGATACAAAGAGCAGCATTGTGAACAGTTGGTATGCGGGAACCATCTATATGGATGACGATGCGAAGTTCACGGGCGGTTGTGTAGGACGTGTTATTAATGGAGAGATGGAACTTAGAAGTTGTCTCTTTACCGGAAAAATTGTGATTGGTGGGGAAACACGCTCAGCAAGAGTAGGTGGTTTCGCAGGTAATGTCAATGGCACGTTGATTCTAAAAAGTTGCCTGAATAATGGTGTGTTTGAAGTGACAGAGGCTGAGAAGATGAATTCTACCTGCCGTATGGTTGGTCAGGTAGAAGATATTGATACAGCCAAACTTGTTATGGAGAACACCTATGCGACGAATAAAGGTGAAAGAGGAACAGAATTTTATTACACTTCCGGCAATAAAGCAACAATAACAGGTTATGCAGAAATCAAAGAGGAAGAGGATATTCTCGGAAAACAAGGATATATTGCAACCGGGCTTGATTTTAACTACTGGACAATCGTTGAAAATGCAGATGGTGCGCCGATACTTCAGAGCTTTGCAAGTAACGTGCCGGGTGTGGAAGACTTGGAAAAGAATTTTGACACAAGTTGGTATAATCCAAAGAAAAATACTTTTGTTCTTACTGACGAAAAAGATCTCTATGGATTTGCAGCATTATCGAATTCTAACATCAATTTCAAGGGTAAAACAGTAAAACTCGGAGAAGATATCGTTGTGAATAAGACTGGTACTGCAGAGGAATGGGCACAAGGAACGAAACCTACCTATGCATGGAATTATATCGGAAGATATACGGCATTTGCAGGTACCTTTGACGGTCAAGGTCATACAATTAGTGGAATCTGTGGACTTTCAGATGCATATTACATAGGACTATTCTCAAATGTAGCTTCCACAGGAACTATCAAGAATCTTCGTCTGGAAAACAGTTATCTGCAATCCTTGAAAGGCAGTTTTGCAACTGGTAGCGTTGTTGGACGTTTGGATGGTAATATGCACACTGTATATAGTGATGCGATTCTGAAAAGCACAACGCCTAATAATGGTGGTCTTGTAGGCTATAAGAATACAAAAAATGAAAATAAGATAACAAACAGTTGGTTTGATGGAACAATGAAAATCTCAAACATTAACAACGGTGGTATCATCGGCAAGATTATTGGTGGTCTATTGACAATCGATAACTCTTTATCAACAGGAACGATAGAACTACATGATATGCCTAAGTCGATGATTTCAACTGGTGGATTTGTAGGAGAAGTGCCTGAGGATCACGAACTTAAGATTACGAACAGTTTAGTGGCTACTCAGTTTGATAAAGTATCAGCGGATAAAATGGTCGCTGTTGGTCGTGTTGGCGGATGCAACTGGGGAACGCTGGAAACAGAAAATGTATATTATGTAAAGCGAGATATTTCTGACGGTGCATCTTATGTAGATACAGATAAGATTACGAATACAGATTGTTATTCTCCGGGAGTAAAAAAAGGTGATCGAACATTCAAGAAAGTAGCAGATATCATGGGTGTCGACGCATACTTCAGTACACAACTTGATTTTGGCAAAGAAGGTAAATGGGCACTCCAAACAATCACTGTGAACGGAGAAAATGGAACACCGGTGCTTAAGGATTTTGTGAAATCTAAAAAAGAAATTCCTCCATTACCGGATCCAAGTAAAGAGGACACCTCTTGGTATGCTAGTAATAAAACGGATTTTGAAATCTGTTTAAATAAAGATAACGCACAAAACGTAAAAGAATTGTACGGATTTGCATATCTTGTGAACCAAGGAAAAACATTTGAAAATTGCACAGTAACATTGTTTAATAATGTAACCGTGAATGAAGGTACTGTAGCAACGTGGAAATCGAGAAACTTTACAGATTTGACGAAATGGACACCACTTGGTAATGAATCAACGGGATTTGCCGGAATATTTAATGGTAATAATTATACTATCAGTGGAATTTACGTTAATTCTAAAGAGCAGGGAGCAGGATTATTCAAGAGTGTACTTTCAGGTGCAACTATTAAGAATTTAAAACTGAAGAACAGTTATATCAGTACAACTAAGGATTATGTAGGAAGTATAGTAGGTTCTTTGGGAGGTACTCTTCAGAATGTCTACAGTGAGGCTGAGATAAAATCTACAGCGAATTATGCAGGCGGTCTTGTTGGACAGATTTTCAATAATACTGAAGAGGTTAATATACAGAATTGTTGGTACGCAGGTACATTGGAATCACGTAATAATGCAGCGGGTCTCGTTGGTTACGTGAAACAGGGTACTGCTACCATTCAGAATTGTCTGAATAGTGGAAACATAACTGCTACAGGAGATACAGCGGCAGGTTTAGTGGCACGAACATATACGTATCAGACAGAGTGGTCAACAGAGCAATATGGTGGAGCAATAGACCTTACATTGAAGCAATGCTTGAATAGGGGTGAAATTAGAGGTAACTTAAACACAGGTTCCGCAATTGGATGGTTACAAAATGGAGCAGTTAAAGCAGAGTATGTTTACGCTACTGAAATCAGCTCCGGAGAGCCTATAGGAATAGGAAAAGGTACATTGTCATCTGGAGAAGTCAAAATGACTACATTGGCAAACCTTGACACATCGAATGATGGCATAACAAAAGAAAGTGTACAAAGCATATTAGTCAACTTTGATTTCACAAAAGTATGGGAAATTGGTGAATCAAATCGACCTGAACTGGCATGGGTAAATGAACAAAATCTTGATGTTAGCTGGTATAATGAAACAGATACCGAATTTACTATTACTACCAAAAAAGAATTATATGGATTGGCTAGCATCTTGGAAAAACGCATTGATGATTTTGAAGGCAAGGTCATTATCCTCGGAAGTGATATTGATGTAAATGATGGAACTGTGGCGAAATGGAAAGATACTTCATTCAAAAACATAAAGCCATGGAATCCGATAGGTACCAGTGCTTGCCCATTTAAAGGAACATTTGATGGTAATAATCACACCATCAGCGGAATTTATATCGATTCCACAGTTGCAGGTGCGGGGTTATTTGGAAACACAGCTGCAGGAAGCACAATTAAGAATCTACGACTTGAGGAAAGTTATATTAAGTCAACTTCAAAATACGTAGGAAGCATTGTTGGTTTATGTGCTGGTGATCTTCAGAATGTTTCTAGTAGTGCGGAAATAGCCGGAACTGCCTCATATGTAGGTGGTATTGCAGGTGCGATTTCTAGTACAAACGACGTCACGATACAGAACTGTTCATACGAAGGTCAGATGAATGTGAAGGACTGTGCAGGCGGACTCGTAGGCGTAGTAGAGAAAGGTAATGTTACTATAGACAGTAGTTATTTTGACGGCGAGTTGAACGCAACAGGACATTATGTTGGTGGAATTATTGCTAGTGTTGATGTGGCTAATACAACTACTATCAAAAAATGTTACTCGGCAGGTACGGTTTCTTCCACAAATGGATCAAACATTGGAGGTATATTGGGATGTGTATACGGTGCTGCTAAGGTCAACATGGAAAATTGCTTGAACAAGGCTAACGTGTCATCAGGCAGAGATACAGTAGGTGGATTAGTTGCAAGATTGTGTGACCATGCTACTATACAGCTTGATATGAAATATTGCTTGAATATGGGTCAAATCAAGGGTGCAAAAAATGTTGGTTCCTTAATCGGATGGAAACAAAACGCAGATTCAACAGTAACAAATACAGCTGTATATGCAACCAAAACTAGTGATGCAACATCTGGTACTGATAACATTGCTGTAGGAAGTGATGTAGCTCTTGCTTATGCAGAAATGGTTGAGTTAGAAGCTATAACAGTTTCAGATACAGTGACTTCGGCTGACATTAAAGTTACATTAAATGAATTGTTTGGAACAGGCACTATTTGGACTATTAAAAATATTGTGGGAAGCACCCCGGAACTCAAGTTGGATGATGTTTTAACAAATGAGGTGGTAATTAGCGATGGTCTTTTCTCAGCATCGAATCCAAAGCAAGCTAACCTTACTGTAGTAGACATGACAAATGCGAGTGTGGACAATGTAACATCTGAGGGTGTGGACTATATTGTAGAAAAACATGCGGATATTAGCGCATATAGAGTAAAAAATCAAGATGGATATTATATCATTCCAAAAGCAAAGTCTACAGGTGAATGGATCTTTGCCGGATGGTATACAGATGCTAACTGTAGTGTTGCATTACAAGAGAGCAAAACCGATGGTGAGGGTTATGCGAAATTTGTATCCGCAGATGTGTTGAGTGTGGAATACCAGATTTCGAGAGGTACTAGTTCAGCATCAGCAAGTACATTGTTAAGATGTATTTCTTCTGTAGATACGTTGAGATACAGTGCAGTTGGATTTGATCTTGTGACACAGAATGGTACTAAATACATGGAAAGCGGTATTGTTGGTACAAGAATCCAAACCGCAGACAACTCATGTACCTATAGTCCAAAAGTGGTTGATACCGAATCAGAATACTTCTATTCAGCAGTGGAAACGATTGCAAAAGCTGATTTTGGTACAGGATTCTTAATCAAACCATACTGGGTGACAAAAGATGGTACTAAGGTTTATGGTGTCAGCAGATATATCATTGTAAACGAAGCTATCGACAAGAACATGATTCATATTCCGGTGAAAATGGATGCCGATACAGCAACTGCGACAAATAGTGTTACAGTAAACGAAGCAACTGCTACCAAGGTTGCTTATGATGCCGAAGGTGGTTATGCACATTATCAGTTGAGTGTATCAAGTTTACCATCTGTGTCAAAATATACAATTACGTTTGACAGTACAGAACAGACCTACTTCCATCGCAATTTGAATACAGAGTACGCAGGAGATGGTACTGCAGACAAATCATGGTATACCGCTTATGCAGGTACAACAGAAGATGAATTTGTTATTGCGACAAGTGCAGATTTGTATGGATTGTCAGCAGAGACTACAGAGACATTTGAAGGAAAAACTATATATTTGTGTGCAGATATTGAAGCTAATAAAGGTACAGCTACTAAAAATGGATGGAGTGGAACCGGTGCTGGTGAAACCGACTATCTATGGAACCCAATAGACGTTTTGTTTAATGGAATCTTTGATGGACAAGGACATACAATCAGCGGAATTAATGCAAGCGCGGGTGCTAGAACGGCTTTGTTTGAGTGGACTGGTCCTGATAGTTGCATTCAAAACTTTAACTTGTTGAACAGTTACTTCTACGGTAATGGAACCTATATAGGAAGTATTGTTGGTCGTGTTGGTGGTACAATTAGCAACGTCTATAGTAATGCAATCATTAATGCACAAAAATATGGTAATGGCGGAATAGCAGGTTGTGTTTATGCATCTAATATAGATAGTCTGATCGAAAATTGTCATTTTGCCGGACAGTTGTATTCAAAGGGAACTATGGCTGGTGGCATTTTAGGACAGCAATATAGAGGTAAGGCAATCATAAAAAATTGTACGGTATCTGGGACGATAAGTTCAGATGGTAGCTATGTTGGAGGAATCTTTGGAACGTCCTATGTTAGTGCATTTGGTCAAGATGTCGATGTTGAAATAATTGGTTGTAAGGTTACAGACGAAGCAGTTATTACTTCAGCGACTCATTATGCCGGAGGTGTTGCAGCCTATGTTGCGGTGGGAACTCTTAGCATAACAAATAGTTGGTTTGATGGTACATTAACGGTAACTGGCAATGGTGTTGGCGGAATTCTTGGACTTGCCAAGAATGCTACAGGCAGTAGTTTGACTGATTGCTTGAGTAGTGGAACAGTAACCGGTAAGGCAGGAGTAGGAGGTTTAATCGGTAGACTTGAATGCAGTAGTACTAATCGAGTAGTTATTCCAATAACTCGATGCTTGAATACAAGTTCTGTTACATCTTCTAGCCAAAGCTCATTGATTGGTTCTGTTATTGGATGGGCTGATCTAGGAAAACCTAGTGTTGAATCGGTATATGCTACTACGGATAACGTCCAAGGAGGGGTACTGATATCTAAAAATACAAGTGATTATACGCTAACCGGCACTATTAATGGAATCACAACATCTCAAATTACAGTTGGCGGCGAAGTGACAGCAGACACAATCAAGGAAACATTAAGTGGTCTTTTCGATGCTGACACAGGCTGGAGTATCGATAATACAAGTGGAAGTACACCTAAACTTCAATAAAAGTTAGTAAACATAATATCAGAGGGTCCTGTACAGGACTCTCTACCTACAAAAACAAGAGGATTGGAACATGAAGAGAATTATTTCTGGTTTATTAGTAGTCATCATGTGCTGCGCTCTTTTTACCGGATGCGGAAAAGATGAGGTTGCAGAAGTAGAGGGCGGAAAACTAAGAGTAGGAATACCGCAGAAAGTATCAGTTACTGATTATAAGGATAATGCATTCACAAAGTATTTGGAAGAGAATACAGGTGTAGATATTGAATTTGTATATTTCTCAAGTACTTCAAGTGAATACAAACAACAATTGGCACTTATGGCAGCTGACAATGAAAAGTTTCCAGATGTTTTGACTGGTTTCTGGAGCTTAGGTACTAATACCGTAAATATCTATGGTCAAGATGGATATTTTATTGATTTAACAGATCTCATTGATAAGTATGGCGATTCTTACAAGAAAGCTTTGGCAAAGAAAAATAAGAGAGAACAAGAGATTATCACTCGAGCTATCACAGACCAGGATTCGGGAGGAATCTATGCATTACCTTATTGCGGAGTAAGTTCTCCAGATAGTATGCAGTCTCAGGTGTATATTAACCAAACTTGGTTGGATGCAGTGGGAATGAAAGCTCCGACTAATATTGATGAACTGTATAATGTACTTAAGGCATTTAAGACACAGGATCCGAATAAAAACGGTCAGGCAGATGAAATTCCAATGTTGGGTGGAAACCAAATCATGAATTACCTCATGAATGCTTTCATTTTCTTTGAGCAGGCACATCCTTACAATGTGGAGAAGGGTAAAGTATTCGCTCCGTTTATTGCAGATGAGTACAAAGAAGGACTTATCTATATGAACAAGCTTTGTAAAGAAGGATTGTATTCTGACCTTAGTTTTACAGTTACAACCACAACTGACTTGAAGAATCTTTATACACCTGCTAGTGGTGTGGCTCAGGTTGGAATTCTTTGTGGACATCCACAATCATACATGAACACCATGAGTGATATTGTAGAACAGTACGTAGCATTGGATGCACTTGGTGATGCTACCGGAGAAGGCGGCTACATGGTTATTGCAGATATTGAGCCTCGTTTAGGTACTTTTATTACCAAAGACTGCGAGAATACAGCATTAGCAATGCAGTTCTGTGATTTCTTCTATGAAGATGAAACAGTTATCAGACAACGCCGTGGTGAGAAAGATGTAGACTGGAAAGTACAACCTGCTAAGGATTATGCAGGAGTAGAAGTACCTGTTTACGTAATTAACAGTCAAGCTTTCTTTGAAGGCAATCAGACATGGGGACAGATGTACAGTGGTATCTTGACACGTGAAAACTTCAGTAGTACGGCATCAAGTGATGTGGGAGAAGTAAGAACATTGCGTATGTTGGGAGAATGTCATGTGTTGATGGAAAAGGCCAAAGTGAAAGAAGAAAGGGTCAGTGGTTTGGCATATACAACGAAAGAATATGAAATTAAGGACCAATATGAATATACTCTTAACAACTATGTAATGGAACAGGCAAAATTGTTTGTTATGGGAACAAAAAATCTTAGTACTGATTGGGATGCTTACGTAAAGCAGATTAATGACCTTAACCTTGAAGCTGTACTTGGCATGAAGCAAGACGCATACGACAGAGTAAACAAATAGTTATTATGAGAATGCAGGTGAAGTGAGTCAAGAGAACTTCGAATGACTTGTTAATTCTGCGATTTGAAAAATGTAAATTAAAAGATGTTAAATAGACAACAGACATAATGAAGTTTAGGTGTATAAAAGCAGGTTGATTTCTTGAAATCAACCTGCTCACTTTTTTGTCTCATTCACCTAATTCACGCAGTGCTTGTACACTTTCCTTTAATGGGAGTCTTTTGACCCCTAAAATCCGTTCGTATTTTGAAAGGCATATCGTTTCAAAACGTTTGGATTCAGAACTATCTACTTTGTTCAAGTTGTATTGTTGACGGAATTCAGATGGAGAAATCCCAACCAGTTGCTTGAACACGCGGCTAAAATGGAGTGGGGTAGAGAATCCAACGTGTTGCGCCGTAATAGAAACAGGTACGTCATGGTAATAAAAACATTGTGTGGCATGGCGTATGCGAATATGATTCAGGAAGTCAACAATTGTGATGCTTGTCTCTTGTTTGAAATGGGAACACAAATATCTCTTATTATACCCTAGTTCTTTAGCTAAATCGTCCAGGCAAAAAGGCTCCGTATGGGCATCTTCCAAATACTGTATAATTTTTCTGGTTAATGTACCATAATTGGAGGTATCAATATATGTAGAAACTTGTTCCGGAATGATGGTCAAGTTCATCTGTATCGTGAGTAACAGAGATGACAACAGTGTTTCCGCTATGTCCTGTTGAGAACCGTTGTTTGCAGCCCAAGTATGAATGATGTATTGCAGAGTCTGCTCCATATTTGCAATGCCGCCATGTATTACGGGTTCTGTTTGTTTTAAAAGAGAATTAATGGCAGGTTCTGAGAGCGTGAATTTGAGTTCGTACACATCTAAAAGAGAATGTGTTCTGTCAGGAATGCCGTGAAACATGTGTGGAGATGCAATCACACAATCGCCGGAAGAGACGTTATATTTTTGCCCGTCAATCACGAAGGTTGCTTTTCCGGAACGAATATAAAATAAATGATAAGATGCATGAGAGTGAACTAACATTGGCCAGCCTGCCGGCAAATCACTTGCTGCGGCCCACAGGATTTTCAGTTTCAGCATATCTAACCTCCAAATGAAATGAATATTTAAATATTTGTGCCTAACATATATTCATACTACAAAAATACTGCTTAATTACTAAAAAATCAATAGTTTTTTCGAGTTGTTAGCGTGTTTTTTGAGTTGGTAATGTCTTAAAACTGGAAAATCAAACTGAATATTTGCATGGTTACTGCGGTTGACGGTTCTTTTTTTAATTCTGATACACTAAAAGAAAAATGGAGATTGACATGAAACGTATATTAGTATGTGAATTCCAACAGGAAACAGACACATTTAATCCAATCGTGATGGAATACGACAGTTTTCTGCGAAATGAACATGTTGAAGGTGTGGAAGCATATAAAGAGATTAAGACACTTCCGATTGCCGTACATGGAATGTTTGATGCTATAGAGGAGGGCGGGGCAGAAGTAGTTCCAACCATCTTCCTATATGCGGATGCAGGCGGGCGTGTGGATGATGCGGTCATGGAACTTGCGTTAGATAGAATACAGTATTATGTTGAAAATGCAGGAGAGTTCGATGGTGTCTGCGCAGCACTTCATGGTGCAACATGTACGGTAAAAGAAGATGATGCCTGCGGTGTGTTTCTAAAAAGATTGCGAGCAATGGTTGGGGACAAACCGATTGCTGTATGTTTTGATTTACACGCAAATGTCACAAAGCAGGTGTTGGTGTATTCGGATGTTATATGTGGCTATCAGACATATCCACATGTTGACATTTATGAGACGGGATACCGCACTGCAAAAATGTGTTTGCGCCTTTTGGACAAACAGCCGTTATACCAAGCAACAGCAAACGTTCCGATGCTTGTTCCGCCGTCAGGATATAGTTCTACCTATGGGCCGTTTAAGGAGGTTATTGATGCAGGGCATAAATTGGTTGAGGAAGGAAAACTTCTTGATTATTCCGTTTTCCCTGTTCAACCATGGCTTGATATCCCTGAAATTAATAGTGTTGCAGTTACAATTGCAGAGGATACAGAGACGGCACAAAAGTACGCCGATATGTTAGTGGAAATGCTATATCGCAGACGAGATGAATATATGCCGGATATGATGTCATTAGATGATGTTATTGATTTGGCAGAAAAGACTGATACTCCGAAACCGGTCATTTTGGCAGATGCAGCGGATTCACCTGGAGCCGGTGCGGTAGGAGATAGTCCGATAGTGGCAATGCGTCTTGCAGAGCGAGGGAGTAAGTTGCGTGCAGGTATGTTTGTGATAGACCCTGTAGCAGTAAAAAAAGCATTTGAAATTGGTGTTGGCAAAACGGCTGAATTCTCTGTGGGCGCAGGATATACACTTGGAATGCCGGGGCCATTTAAAGGTGTTGGTCGCGTGCGTTCGCTTCACGATGGAGTATTTCATGCCGAAGGTGCGATGAATCGAGGTGTACCGGGGAATATGGGAATGTCGGCAGTGATTAGTTTTGGAACGATTGATATATTGGTTTCAGAAACATGTAATCATACCGGTGACCCACAGATGTATCGTCATTTTGGTATTGAACCTACGATGTATGATTTGATTGTGGTGAAGGCAAATACTTCTTTTAGAGAGCCTTATAGTGCATTTGCCGGAACGATTTGTTATGCAGATACACCGGGGGCAGGAGCGTCGAATTTAAAACAGTTCGAATGGAAGAATATACCGAAGGGTATGTATCCATTTGATAAGTAGAACAAAGGGGATAAACATGGATCGAGAAAAGGCCTTTTATGAAAGTAAAAAAATGTTGGGATGTCTGATAGGAGTTTTTATATATTCGGTAGGAATCAACTTGTTTGTTGTTCCGGCAAATCTTTATTCAAGCGGATTGCTGGGGATTTGTCAGGTGATCAGAACGGTACTTGTAGAGTATTTAAATTTTCCTTTTCAAAGTTTTGACATTGCGGGGATTATATACTATCTGATTAATATTCCAATCATGGTGCTTGCAATAGTAAAAGTAGGAAAAAAGTTTTTGCTGAAAACATTGATTGCTGCCACAGCTATGACAGTTTTTCTTGCAGTTATCCCTATCATCCCGATTGTGCAGGACAGAATGACTGCATGTGTGGTGGGAGGTATTATCACAGGATGCGGGGTGGGCATCGCTTTAAGAATGGGATGTACACTTGGCGGTATAGATGTAATCGGAATTGTAATCACTCGTTGGAAACAAAATTTTAGCGTAGGCAAGCTGAATCTGTTGGTGAATTTTTGCCTTTATGCTGTATGTTTGTTTTTGTTTGATGTAGAGGTTGTTATTTATTCTCTTATCTTTGCAGCTGTCTATGCGGTTGCAATTGATAAGGTTCACATTCAAAATATTAATGTAGAGGTGAAAATCATTACCAAGATTGACACAGCGCTTTTAGAAAGAGAAGTGTTCGAGGAATTGAATCGTGGTCTAACAAAATGGACTTCTTTGGGTGCATACACACACGAAGCGTCTCATGTCTTATATGTGCTATTGTCTAAACATGAGGTGAGTCGTTTAAAGTCTATTATTCACAAGTACGATGCCAATGCTTTCGTAGTCATTAATGAGGGTGTTGTGGTAGATGGAAACTATTTAAAAAGACTTTGATTGTAGTTTTTAGTACCAGAGATTTTAGAAAAATGAAAACGTTAGGAGAATGTTATTATGTCAATTAAAGTAGGTTTAAAGCATATTGAGATTTGGAATGATTCTATGGAAAAAGCTGTATGTAAATATGAGGAGGAACCAATCCATAAGGGTGAAATTGTGTTTTATGGTCCATCCTATTTTACAAGGTGGAGTGAAAAATATGGTAACAAACCATTGCGAGAAGTAATTCTTGGAGAAAGTGGAAAACAATGTGTTATAAATCGTGGATTTGGTTCAAGTTGTCCGGAACATCAACTCTACTATTATCCGAGAATGGTACGACCTCTGGAACCAAAGGTGTTAGTATACGGAAGTTGGGGAAATGGAGGCGCTTTTGGGTATTCAGATGAAGAAAGTTGGGAACTCGCACAACGTGTCATAGGCTATACATTGACTGATTTTCCAGATGCTCACGTATATTTGTGTAGTGCGTTCAGAACCAAAGGAATGAGTGAGGAGGATATTGCAAGCAGAATAAAGTATAGTGATGTAGTTAAGCAATTTGCAGAAGAAACTCCAAGATGTCATTATCTAGATGTTTTTAATTATGAGCCACTTACGCATGAGGATATTTATATCGAAGATGGTGTACATTTCAATGCGAAAGGTTATCAAGCAATGGCATGTTTTTTTAAAGAGGCTTTGAAGGGAGAATTAGAGCAATTCTAATGTGACCACCGATATATGGAGAAGAGATGAACAGAATGTATATCTAGAAACGCGTGCAGGAATGGTGCTTGCTGACCCGGTTGTATCACCAGCTTACACAGAAGGAATTGAGGGAACATCGATTGTATTGGTACAGGGAAACTTTGATAATTATACAAATTAAAAAAGAAAATTTGTCTGATGATAGAACGAGGGGAAAATCAATGATTTCCCCTAGTTATCTAGACTGATTATTACTTAGCACTTATTGCTTCAAGTTCACGAATGCGTGCCAAGAGAGAAGCTTTCTCATTCTGCAAGGTAGCGTTTTCGTTCTGCAAGGAAGCGTTTTCGTTCTGCAAGGAAGCATTCTTCTGTTTTTCAGAATCGAGTTCATCCATTGCACGATTATAATTTCGAATCAGCGTACGTTCACGTCGTTCGGCATCTTCTCTTGCGCGGCATTGCTGACGTACGATTTCTTTTGCATTTGCCTGGTAGATGGAATTAGCAGCTTCTTCTAGATATTCATTGTTCTGTGCTAACATTTTTAAATCCTCCCACGTTCTTGCTTTGAACAGGCGCGCCCAATAATCAATGCGATTGGACTTGTCTTCTTCAGTTGCCAGTTCTGTTTGAGTTAAGTCTACCACAGAAAGTGTAAATTTGTCACTATATAGCTTGTGATTTTTTATATTTAATAACTTATAAGTGGCGTAAAATTCAGGAGCATCTGAGAACAGTGTGAAGTCTAGAAAACCGATGTGATACACTGGAAGTGCTTCTTCGTATTCTTGCCCACGATATAGATGGTCGAAGGCACGACAGAGGTACATTAAGGAACGCTCAGGCCAGTTATGTTCATTTGCAACCTGCATTTCCAAGTTGATGATAGTATCGTCATTTAGTTTGACATTGATGTCGAGAATGAATTCCTTTCCACTAACATCTCCAGCCAAGTCAATGGGGTTGGTAACTTCAATGTCACGGACATTTTCGGGTTTCAGGTGGAGAAGAGAGCAGATAAGTCCAGTCAGCACCTTTTTGTTTTGTTGTAATATGTAACGAAACATATAGTTGTTGGTCATGTTGTATTCAATGACCCCTTTTGCTTCCGCATAGGAAACGGCATAATTGTTTTGCATAGGCAAAAACTCCTTTCTGAAAATATAAAATTATTGGTATACTTGGAATCTAGGCGATATGCCGGATAAAAGACCAAGTAGAAACGCAATTGCACATAGAAAAACGTGTCAACGATTTGCGTAAGATTATGGTAACATAGAAAAACTATATATACAATGATAATTGAAGTTATTAACAAAAAAGATGAGTTATCCACACGATGTGGAAAAGTACTGTAAAACGTAGATGGTGGATTAAAGAAACTGGCATAAATCACCATAGAATGTACACATTCCGGTGACCCGCAAGTTTTTCGTCACTTTGGAATTGAACTAACATTGTATGATTTGATTGGAGTGAAGGCAAATACTTCATTTAAAGAGCCGTATGGTAAGTTTGCAGGACATATCTGTTATGCAGATACTTCGGGAGCAGATGCGTCGAATTTAAAACAGTTCGAGTGGAAGAATTTCGGGATTATTCATACGAAGAAATTGAAGGCTGTATAGAAGGGGAACCAGAGATAGGTACTCATCCTGTACATCCAGGAAAAAGAAAAACAGAAGCTATTACCGGAATGAATACGGAAAGTAAGATTCCGAATGAGGGAGAAGTGTTTTTTGACGTCCGATGTTATGCAGTAACTAAAGGAAAAGAAAGGGTAAAATTAATTTTGAATGTAGAAGCGCAAAAATCTTATTATTTAACATATCCGCTAGCGTAAAATTTTATTAGGATAAAT
>JAZNHX010000083.1:0-10574 GCA_045577115.1 Faecalimonas sp.
TGACACAAGGTATAACCAGAAACATGAAATAAGTCATAATGTATCGATGGCAGTGGCATTGCATTATTTGATTGATGAAGTACATAATGCGGGATATTGCGTACATTCCATTTTCAGTCCGGTATTAGGTAAACATCAAGACATTGTTATACCAAGTACCTGGTGGTATGTTATCAAACCTTACGTCTCAGCTCAAAGAGCAGGGTGCTGAGGACAAATACTATGAAGTATTAGAGGAAGTTCCAAGAGTTCGTAAAGACCTTGGTGAACCACCACTTGTAACACCTTCCTCGCAGATTGTTGGTACACAGGCTGTATTCAATGTTCTTATGGGTGAACGTTACAAGATGGCTACAAAAGAGACAAAAGATATCTTAAGTGGTAAATACGGTGCAACTGTTAAACCATTTAATCCGGAAGTTCAAAAGAAATGTATTGGTGAAGATGCAGAGATTATTACATGCCGTCCTGCAGACCTTATCCCAGACGAACTTGATACGCTTCGCGAAGAAATGGCTCAGTGGTCACAGCAGGAAGAGGACGTTCTTACATATGCATTATTCCCACAGGTTGCTACAGACTTCTTCAAGTATAGAGAAGCACAGCAGACAAGAGTGGACCAAACAGTGGCAGACACAGAGAACGGAAGTTATCCGGTGTAAGGAATTCAAGACAGGACCTGACATGATGTTAGGTTCTGTCTTTTTATAATGACAAGGTTCTATTAAAATGGTATAATGATCGCAACAGTTAAGCCATAAGGAGGTTTGTTGATATGGCTAAATATATAATGGCATTGGATGCGGGAACAACGAGTAATCGTTGTATTCTTTTTAATCAAAAAGGTGAAATGTGCAGTGTTGCGCAGAGAGAGTTCACGCAATATTTTCCACAGCCAGGCTGGGTGGAGCATGATGCGGATGAAATCTGGGCATGCATGCTTGGTGTGGCAGTAGAAGCGATGAATAAGATTGGCGTTTCAGCGGATGACATTGCTGCAATCGGTATCACCAATCAGAGAGAAACTGTAATTGTATGGGATAAGAATACTGGCGAGCCGGTATATCATGCAATTGTATGGCAATGTAGAAGAACATCCGAGTACTGTGATTCCTTAAAAGAGAAAGGACTGACAGATACATTCAGAAACAAAACAGGTCTAGTGATAGATGCTTATTTTTCGGGAACAAAGATAAAGTGGATTCTTGACAATGTACATGGAGCAAGAGAAAGAGCAGAAAACGGAGAATTGTTATTTGGTACTGTCGAGACATGGCTGATTTGGAAACTGACAAAAGGTGCTGTGCATATCACAGACTATTCGAATGCATCACGCACCATGCTATTTAATATCACTACATTAGAGTGGGATGAAGAGATTCTTACAGAAATGAATATTCCAAAAAGTATGTTGCCGGAAGCAAAACCTTCCAGTTGTATCTACGGTCATTCAGATTCGTCATTTTTAGGTGGTGAGATTCCAATTGCTGGAGCAGCAGGAGACCAACAGGCAGCACTATTTGGACAAACATGTTTCAATCCCGGTGAAGCAAAGAATACGTATGGAACAGGATGTTTTCTGCTTATGAATACAGGGGAGCAACCTGTCTTTTCAAATAGTGGACTTGTAACAACAATTGCATGGGGATTAGACGGAAAGGTGACATATGCATTAGAAGGTTCTATCTTTGTGGCAGGTGCGGCGATTCAATGGTTGCGTGATGAGATGAGATTTATTGATTCCTCTGCTGAATCCGAAATGATGGCAATGCAGGTGGAAGATACGAATGGTTGCTATGTAGTACCTGCTTTTACCGGACTTGGTGCACCACATTGGGATCAATATGCAAGAGGTACGATTGTTGGTTTGACACGAGGTGTAAACAAGTATCATATTATAAGAGCGACGCTAGATTCTATTGCTTATCAGGTAAATGATGTTCTTGCTGCAATGAAAACAGATTCCGGAATTGGGCTTTCTGCACTCAAGGTAGATGGTGGTGCGAGTGCAAACAACTTCTTAATGCAAACACAGGCCAATATTATCGGTGCACCAGTTAATAGACCGGATTGTGTAGAGACAACCGCTATGGGTGCTGCATATCTTGCCGGACTTGCTGTTGGATATTGGGCAAATAAAGAAGAAGTCATTCGCAACTGGACAATTGACCGAGTTTTTGAGCCGACTATTGAAGAGTCAAAACGGAACGAAATGATAAAGGGCTGGAATAAAGCTGTTAAATACGCTTACGGTTGGTCGAAAGAAGATTAATGCTTGATGTTTTCATCCGAATATCGCATAATAGAACATGATGAAATTAACAGGAGGCAGAACGTGAAAAAGGCTCGAATTTTGGATGACATTATGAAATCCGATATGGCAAAAATTGAAGAAACGTTAAAATGCATTGATCGGGATGCGTTCAATAATGCAGTAGAGACGATTCTGAAGGCAAAGAAGATCTATATCATTGGAATCAGAAGCTGTGCACCTCTGGCCGAGTTCCTGCATTTTTACATGAATCTAATCTGTGATAATGTAGTGCTTGTCACAACAAATACACCGAGTGAAGTGTTTGAACAGATGATACACATCAATGAAAAAGATGTGGTGATTGGAATCAGTTTTCCAAGGTATTCCATGAGCACCCTCAAGGCACTCGAATTTGCAAGTAATCAAATTGCGAAAGTCATCACGTTGACGAACAGTGCTCACTCACCGATTAATCTGTATTCATCCTGCAACTTGATTGCAAAGAGCGAGATGGTTTCAGTTGTTGATTCGCTTGTTGCACCGCTTAGCGTCATCAATGCACTTGTCAGTGCACTCTATCTGAAAAAGAATGATGAGGTTCTGAAAAGACTGGAAATGCTCGATAAAGTTTGGGACGATTATCAAGTATATGGAAGTGATGAACTGAATCAGATTGAGGATGCAGTTGTAATTAAGGAAAATGAGGAAATCTAGATGAGCAAAGTAATTGTAGTTGGTGGTGGAGCCGCAGGAATGTTTGCTGCGATTTTTGCCGCATACAATGGGAATGAAGTGCATATTTATGAAAAGAATGAAAAACTTGGAAAGAAGCTTTATATCACGGGGAAAGGGCGCTGTAATATTACGAATGCAAGTGATATGGACACGCTGTTTTCATCTGTGGTGACGAATTCTAAGTTCTTATACAGTAGTTTTTATGGATACACCAATCAAGATGTCATAGGTTTCTTTGAACGAATTGGTGTCGCTACGAAGATTGAGCGAGGGAATCGTGTGTTTCCGGTTTCAGACCATTCCTCGGATGTCATTGCGGGTTTAACAAGAGAACTGAATCGGTTAGGTGTGGAGATACATTTGCATACTTCAGCAAAGAGAATCGTTGGAAAAGAACGGTTTGAATATCTTGAATTATACGATGGAAGTAAGGTGGAAGGTGATGTATGTATAGTAGCCACCGGAGGCTTTTCTTATCAGACCACAGGTTCAACGGGCGATGGATATCGCTTTGCCAAAGAACTTGGACATGATGTTACGGAGATTCTGCCGTCATTAGTACCTCTTGAGATTAAAGAGTGGTATGCGAAAGAGTTGCAGGGGTTATCGCTCCGAAATGTACAGGCTGCCGTTATGGATGGCAAGAAGAAACTCTATGATGATTTTGGAGAGATGTTATTCACTCATTACGGTGTGAGCGGACCGTTGATGCTGAGCGCAAGCAGTTATATTGGTAAAAAATTACAAGAGAGAGAACTGCGCTTAGTTATCGACTTAAAACCGTCACTTTCTATGGAACAATTAGACCAGAGAGTTCTTCGTGATTTTGAAGAAAACATGAACAAGCAGTTTAAAAATGCAATTGGTAAATTGTTCCCGACAAAATTGATTCCAATTATGTTAGAATTGAGTGGAATTGATCCGGACAAGAAAGTGAACCTGATATCTAAAGAAGAGAGACAGCACTTTGTATGGCTGATTAAGAATTTTGAGATGACAATCAAGGGGCTCCGTGATTTTAACGAAGCAATCATCACAAAAGGCGGTGTGAATGTCAAAGAGATTCAACCATCGACAATGGAATCAAAACTGGTACAAGGAGTATATTTTGTGGGAGAGGTGTTAGATCTGGATGCTCTCACGGGAGGCTTTAACTTGCAGATAGCATGGTCAACAGCCTATGCATGTGGCAATAGTATATATTAAATATGGAGGATAAAGAGATGGGATACAATATAGCAATTGACGGACCTGCAGGAGCAGGAAAAAGCACCATTGCAAAGCGAGTTGCAAAAGAGATGGGATATGTGTATGTGGACACAGGTGCGATGTACCGTGCACTTGCGATTTATTTCTTAAAAAAAGGATTAAAGCCGGAGGACACAGAAAAAATTGCTGAGGTTTGTAAAGAAGCCGAGGTTACAATAGGTTACGAAGATGGTATGCAGCAGGTATATCTGAACGGTGAAAATGTAACAGGAATGCTCCGTGAGGAAGCGGTTGGCAATATGGCCTCGGTAAGTTCTGCAATTAAGGAAGTTCGAGCACAACTTTTGGAATTACAGAGAGAACTTGCGAGAACAAAAGATGTTGTTATGGATGGTCGTGATATAGGTACAAACATTCTTCCGAATGCAGATGTCAAAGTTTATTTGACAGCAAGTGTTGAGACCAGAGCCAAGAGAAGATATATTGAACTGAAGGAAAAAGGTGTGGAATGCAATTTGGAAGAGATTGCACATGATATCGAAGAGAGAGACCACAGAGATATGAACCGCGAGATTGCGCCGCTCAAGCAAGCAGAGGATGCAGTTTATGTGGATAGCTCTGATATGAAGATTGATGAAGTAACAGAAGCAATAAAAGCATTATGCAAATAGAAAAGGATACAATATGGAAGTAAGATTAGCGAAGACAGCGGGCTTCTGCTTTGGTGTGAGGCGAGCTGTAGAGACTGTATATGAACAAGTAAAAGAATGTCAGGGAGAAAAAATCTATACCTATGGTCCGATTATTCATAACGAAGAGGTTGTGAAGGATTTAAAGAATAAGGGTGTTGAGGTGATTCATACAGAAGACGAGTTACGTGAGCTCACATCCGGAGTTGTGATTATTCGCTCACATGGAGTTCCAAAAAGAATCCATGATATTTTGGAGGGACAGGGGCTTCAATGTGTGGATGCCACCTGCCCGTTTGTAAAAAAGATTCATCGAATCGTGGAAGAAGAGAGTAAAAACGGTAAGCACATTATTATCATCGGTGATGCGAACCATCCGGAGGTACAAGGTATCAAAGGCTGGTCGGATACAGATGTAACCATTATAAAAACAGAGGAAGAAGCCGAAGGATTTGAACTGTCTTCCGATACAGATATCTGTATCGTTTCCCAAACGACATTTAATTACAATAAATTCAAATATTTAGTTGAAATTATTTCTGAAAAAAGTTATAATATAAATGTTTTAAATACAATTTGTAATGCTACGAAAGAGCGTCAAACAGAGGCGGCAAGTATTGCAAATGAGGTGGACGCTATGATTGTGATTGGTGACAAGCATAGTTCCAATACTCAGAAGTTATTTGAAATATGCCAAAGCGCATGTAAAGATACGTACTATATACAGACACTTGACGATTTGGATATGAATCAATTAAAGTCAGTAAAAACGGTAGGTATTACAGCAGGGGCGTCAACGCCCAACAATATAATTGAGGAGGTTCAAAATAATGTCAGAATTAACTTTTGAACAAATGTTAGAAGATTCATTCAAAACAATACGAAATGGAGAGGTTGTAGACGGTACAGTCATTGATGTAAAACCTGACGAAATCGTTTTAAATATAGGCTACAAAGCTGATGGTATCGTTGCTCGCAATGAGTATACTAGCGATGCAAGTGTTGACTTGACAGCAGTTGTTTCTGTTGGTGATACGATGACTGTAAAAGTATTAAAAGTCAATGATGGCGAAGGTCAAGTGCAGTTAACATACAAGAGATTGGCTGCCGAGAGAGGAAATGAAAGATTAAAAGAAGCTTTCGAGAATAAGGAAGTCTTAAAGGCAGAGGTTGCACAGATTCTGGGCGGAGGCTTAAGTGTAGTCGTGGAAGAAGCAAGAGTATTCATCCCAGCAAGCCTTGTATCTGATGTATATGAAAAAGATTTGAGCAAATATGCAGGTCAGGAAATCGAATTCGTAATCAGCGAATTCAATCCAAGAAGAAATCGTGTAATTGGTGACAGAAGACAACTTTTAGTAGCTGCAAAAGCAGAACTTCAAAAAGAATTGTTTGAAAAGATTCATGTTGGAGATACCGTAACAGGTACTGTGAAAAATGTAACAGATTTCGGAGCATTCATTGATTTGGGTGGAGTAGATGGATTGTTACATATCTCTGAGATGTCTTGGGGAAGAGTAGAAAGTCCGAAAAAGGTATTTAAAGTCGGAGAAGAGATTCGGGTTCTTATTAAAGATATTAATGAGACAAAGGTTGCACTCAGCCTTAAGTTCCCTGAAACAAATCCATGGGCAAATGCAGCAACAGATTACGCTGTGGGAACAGATGTAACAGGTAAGGTTGCAAGAATGACAGACTTTGGTGCTTTTGTTGAGTTGGCACCTGGAGTTGACGCATTGTTACATGTATCTCAGATTTCAAGAGCACACGTTGAGAAACCATCTGATGTATTAGCAGTTGGTCAGGAAATTACTGCAAAAGTTGTTGAACTGAATGAGGCAGAAAAGAAGATCAGCTTAAGTATGAAAATATTAGAGCCGGTTACAGAGGAAACACCAGTTGAAGAGGTTGCGGTAGAAGAACCGGTAGCAGAAGCTACAGAAGAAACAGCTGAATAGTAAGAGTGTACAAGCTCATAGTAAATAGAGACTACATGTAGTCTCTATTTGTGTTTTTAGGGTCATGTGAAAAAAATATAAAAAAAGGAGAGGAAACGAATGGGATTATTTACATTCAAAGGTGGAATTCATCCAAATGATGGTAAGAGTCTGGCAAAAGACAAAGCAATTGTATCTGTATTGCCAACTGGTGACATGGTGTATCCACTTTCTCAACACATTGGTGCTCCTGCCACTCCGGTTGTGGAAGTTGGTGATGAGGTCCTTGTTGGACAAAAGATTGCAGAGGCAGGTGGATTTGTATCCGCACCGATTCATGCATCGGTATCCGGAAAAGTGAAAGCAATTGAACCACGTTTTAATCCGACTGGGACAAAAGTAAACAGCATTATAATTGAAAATGACAATGAATATAACGAAGTGGAATATGCCCATGTAAAACCATTTGCAATTCTTACAAAAGAAGAGATATTGAACTTGATTGGTGAAGCAGGTGTTGTCGGTATGGGTGGAGCAGGCTTCCCTACAAAAGTAAAACTATCACCAAAGGAACCGGATAAAATTGAATATGTCATTGCAAACTGTGCAGAATGTGAGCCATACATAACAGCTGACTATAGAAGAATGTTGGAACATCCTGAAGACATTGTTAGTGGTATGCGAATTATCCTGAGACTCTTTGATAATGCAAAAGGAATTTTTGGAATAGAAGATAACAAGCCAGACTGTATCGAGAAACTACGTGAACTTATTAAGGATGAACCACGCATGGAAGTAAAAGCGCTGAAAACAAAGTATCCGCAAGGAGCAGAGCGTCAATTGATTTACGCGACAACGAAACGTGCAATCAATTCGACGATGCTTCCGGCAGATGCTGGTTGTGTGGTTGATAATGTAGAGACATTGATTGCGATTCATAATGCAGTTATGCATGGTAGACCGGTTATTAGCCGTATTGTTACTGTGAGTGGTGATGATGTACAAGAACCTGGTAATTTCAAAGTGCTCATAGGAACGAACCAAAGTGAAGTGGTGAATGCTGCAGGCGGATTTATCGGTGAGGCAGAGAAAGTCATTTCCGGTGGACCGATGATGGGGTTTGCTATGTTTACATTAGATACACCAATTACGAAGACCTCTTCATCCATTCTTTGTATGACAAATGATGCAGTTGCAGCACATGAACCAAGTGCGTGTATCAATTGTGGACGTTGCGTGGATGCTTGTCCAAGCAGAATCATCCCGTCCAGACTCGCTGATTACGCAGAGCGCTTTAACGAAGAGGCCTTTGTGAAATGGGAAGGTATGGAATGCGTGGAATGTGGATGCTGTAGTTATGTATGTCCTGCAAAACGTCAGTTAAAGCAAGCCATTGGTTCAATGAAGAAGATTGTGATTGCAAATAGAAAGAAGAGGGGGAATTAAGATATGAATGAAAATTATAATATATCGTCTTCTCCACATATACGCTCGAAAGTGACAACAGGCAGTATTATGCTGTATGTGATTATTGCATTGTTACCGGCAACAATCTATGGTGTGTATACATTTGGACTGTCTGCACTTTTTGTTATCTTGATTACAACAGCATCGGCAGTTGTTACAGAATATGCCTATCAGAAACTAATGAAAAAGAAAGTGACCATCGGCGATTGCAGTGCGGCGCTGACAGGCTTGCTTCTTGCTCTTAATCTTCCTGCAGAAGCACCTTGGTGGATGTGTATACTTGGTAGTGCATTTGCTATCATAATTGTGAAACAGGTCTTTGGAGGATTGGGACAGAACTTCATGAACCCGGCACTCGGTGCAAGATGTTTTCTTCTCATTTCCTTTACGGGAAGAATGACAACATTCGTGTATGACGGTGTAACAGGTGCCACACCTCTTGCATTATTAAAATATGGTGAAAATGTGAACCTTTTGGATATGCTGATTGGGAATGAAGCAGGAACCATCGGTGAAACATCTGTGATTGCAATTTTAATTGGAGCAATTTTCCTTGTTGGGCTGGGCGTTATTGACCTTCGTATTCCTGGTACATATCTTGCAAGCTTTGTTGTGTTTATTGTACTGTTCGGAGGACATGGATTTGACCTCACCTATATCACAGCACATCTCTGCGGTGGTGGTTTAATGCTTGGAGCATGGTTTATGGCAACAGACTATGTAACGTCGCCGATTACAAAAAGCGGACAGATTATATATGGTATTTGTCTTGGTGTGCTCACCGGATTATTTAGACTTTTCGGTGGTTCGGCAGAGGGTGTATCCTACGCGATTATTTTCAGCAATCTGTTAGTTCCGTTAATTGAAAAGATAACACTTCCGAAACCATTTGGAAAAGGAGGAGAGAAATAATGAAAAATATTATTAAAAATACTCTTATCCTTACAGCAATTACATTGGTAGCGGGAATCCTATTGGGACTTGTATATGAGATTACAAAAGAGCCGATTGCATTGGCAAAAGAGGCTGCAAAGAAAGAAGCTTATCAGCAGGTAATGGCAGATGCAGATGCATTTGATGGTTTAGAACTTATTGATGAAGCAATCAAATTCGTTGAAGATACAGTTGAATCTTCTAGCTGTACCATCAACGAATTTGTAGAGGCAAAAGCAAATGGTGAAACAGTTGGTTTCATTGTGACAACGACAACCTCAGAAGGTTACGGCGGTGAGATTCAGATTTCTGTCGGAATCTTAAAAGACGGAACGGTTAAAGGTGTTGCCATTCTTTCTATCGGTGAGACAGCGGGACTCGGTATGAAGGCAACAGAAGAAGAGTTTTACAGTCAGTATGCAGGAAAGAACGTGGAGTTCTTCAGTGTGTCAAAGACCGGAGCATCTGCTGACAATGAAATTGATGCGTTAAGTGGTGCAACCATCTCATCAAATGCAATGACAAAAGCAGTGAACTCTGCGGTTATTTACTATAGACATGCGTTAGGAGGTAGTGCAAATGAATAAGTGTTTGGAAAGACTTTACAATGGTCTGATTAAAGAAAACCCTACCTTCGTACTTATGTTAGGCATGTGTCCAACATTGGCAGTTACAACTTCAGCAATTAACGGTCTTGGAATGGGGCTTACAACAACGGTTGTACTTGTTATGTCAAACATGTTGATTTCGATGCTTCGAAAGATTATCCCGGATTCAGTAAGAATGCCGGCATTCATCGTAGTTGTTGCATCGTTTGTTACGATTGTGCAGTTCCTTTTGGAAGGATTTATCCCAAGTCTGTATGATTCACTAGGATTATATATTCCTTTGATTGTTGTTAACTGTATTATCTTAGGTCGTGCAGAGAGCTACGCATCAAAGAATCCTGTGTTATCATCTATCTTTGATGGTGTCGGTATGGGACTTGGATTTACAGTAGGTCTTACAAGTATCGGTATCGTAAGAGAAATTCTTGGTGCAGGGCAAGCATTTGGAAAACAGATTATGCCGGCGTCTTATGAACCGATTACAATCTTTATCTTAGCACCGGGAGCATTCTTCGTGTTAGCAGGCTTGGTAGCTATTCAAAATAAGGTGAAGCTGAGTGCTGCTAAGAGTGGTAAAAAAGTAGAAGAAAAATCCGGTTGCGGTGAAGGCTGCGGTAATTGTACGAATTGTGGAGGTGGCAAGTAATGGAAAAATTATTATTGATTGCTGTTGGTTCAGCACTTGTAAATAATGTCGTACTCAGCCAGTTCCTCGGAATTTGTCCATTCCTTGGTGTATCTA
>JAZNHX010000084.1:0-10176 GCA_045577115.1 Faecalimonas sp.
ATGAATTCGATGATGAGTTTGATGATGAGATTGGTGCTGAAGGTTTTTATATCTTCTAATCATCATCTAGTTTCTTGTGCCCATCTTTTTTGATGGGCTAATTTTTTGTTTTTTCATAAAGTGAGCAATTTCCTATAAAGCCAAAAAGGCTTCCGAGTTATTCTCCGTAGACTTATATTTGCTTAGATTCTTATCGACTATTCGATGATGCTCTTAACAACACCTGAACCTACTGTACGTCCACCTTCACGCTTCGACGGGAATGGAATTGTATTTTTGTGGGTTATGTTTTGTGGTGTTTGTTATTTGTATTATTTGATTTTTAATGGATTATTTATGGTTGTTCAAAGTTTTAGAACCATGATAGAACCATACATTATTCTTTTTCTTTTTTCTCCCACAATAAACAATCCTGATAATCCTTAAAAGAGCAAACATCACCTTTTAAATTACAATATACTTGTGGATAAGAGCCTTCAAAATACTCAAGAGAAACTTTATCAGTTTTATTTTCCTTCCATTCAAGTGTTCCATGAATGCAAATATTATTTAAGTCCATTATAAATAAACCTCTCTTTAATTTTTTGTATATTAATTACAAGTCCATGTTCCTTTATATAATTGAAGCACATATGTTTCTTTACGTGTCGTAAAATTATACGAAGATTGATATGAGTATTCGTGTGAATACGAAAAATCACCAATCAATGCCTTTGCAACATATTTTGAATTATCAAAAGGAAAGACTCCATTATATTCTGTAGTTCTCTCTTCGTTTCTTGGATAATTAGGCATATAGTTGCGAGAAATTAATTTTGGCATATTAGTTACACTCCAAGCTGTATTATTAAATACCACTTCTGTCAATCCTGCTCCATAAAAAGCATACGGTTCTATTACACTAACACTTTCAGGGATGGTTACTGTAGTAAGTGATATGCAATTTGCAAACGCATATGACGGTATTGTATTCAATGATGCAGGTATATTAATTTCGCTTAATTGTGCACAATCCATAAATGCATTATCGTTTATAACAGTAATCGTTTGTGGTAAAACAATTTTTCTAAGTAAAGGTTGCTCTTTAAATCCATCATTTAATATTTGTGTAACAGCAACACCGTTATAAGTAGAAGGTATCTCAATAACAGATTCATACTTTGCCATACCGCCCGCCATCACACCATAGGTGCCATCTGGAAGCAAACTATAAACCAAAATTTTGCTTTCATTAGTATCCCCTACTATTGCACTCAAATCATGCGTTTCTGTAGTATCATCAGTATAATAAATAATTAAATTTGATCCAGAAATTTCTGTTTTTAATATACCGCGTCCTTGTGCGCCAGTCTCCCCTTTAGGTCCTTGCGGTCCGGTTTCTCCCTGCGGTCCTTGCTCACCTTTTCCTCCTTTTAATGAAGCAAGCCAAGTTGTAAGGTCGCCTGCAAAGCCATTTTCGCAAGCAAGTTCATATGCTGATTTTCCATCAGTTCCTCGAAGTGAAAGCAACCATTCTTGCTGCGTACCAACAAATCCATTATCCTTCGCTATTTCGTATGCTGATTTACCGGTTGCTCCAGCATCTCCTTTATCACCCTTGGCTCCTGGGTTACCAACAAGGGATGCTAACCACTCATCAATTGTACCATCGTAGCCTTGTTCTTTAGCTAATTCGTAAGCACTCTTTCCAGTTTCACCCTTATCGCCTTTATCTCCTTTGCCACCATCTTGACCATGCAGAGATGCAAGCCATGTAGCCAAATCACCACTGAATCCATTATCTACAGCGATCTCATAGGCAGATTTTCCAGTAGCACCTGTTGCGCCTATATCACCTTGCGCACCTTGGATACCTGCTTCACCTTTTAAAGATTTCAACCATTCTGTTTCAGTTCCTACAAACCCGTTGTCAACAGCAATTTCATATGCAGATTTACCACTCTCACCCTTTGCGCCATTTTGTCCTGCAATCCCTTTAAGAGTAGCGAGCCATTCAGCTTCAGTACCCACAAAACCATTCTGCAGCGCAAGATCATAGGCTGATGCACCGGTGTCGCCCTTTTCGCCTTTGTCACCCTTTGCGCCAGTTTCTCCTATAAGAGAATCTAACCATTCGTCTAAGGAGCCGGTATAACCTTTTTGCACGGCAAGTTCGTATGCAGATGCACCGATAGCTCCAGTTTCTCCTTGGATACCTTGTGCACCCGTATCTCCCTTTTCACCTTTTTCTCCTTTTTCACCTGCGGCTCCTGTTTCACCTTTAGCCCCAACCAAAGAAGCAAGCCACTCTGTCAACGTACCGGTATATCCGTTGTCAACGGCCAATTCAAAAGCAGATTTACCTGCTTCACCTTGAATACCTTGTACACCCTGTGCACCGGTTTCTCCTTTAGTTCCCACAAGGGAAGCAAGCCACGTTTGCAAATCGCCTTGAAATCCTGCCATAAGAGCGAGTTCATATGCAGATGCACCGGTTTCACCTTTGACACCTTGCTCACCCTTATCTCCTTTGTCTCCTTTATCTCCCTTCGCACCAGCTTCTCCCACTAATGAAGCAAGCCATTGTGACTCAGTTCCTGTATAGCCATTATCCTTTGCTATTTCATAAGCACTTTCACCAATAATAGAAGACAACCATTCTTGCTCAGTACCAACAAATCCGTTGTTCTTTGCTATCTCAAAGGCACTATCACCATCTGAACCTTTCTCTCCTTTTGCACCAGTTTCACCTTTAGTGCCCACTAAAGATGCAAGCCATTGTGACTCAGTACCGACAAATCCATTTGCAACTGCAATGTCATATGCACTCTTTCCACTATCTCCTTGAGCGCCAACAAGTGTTTGTAGCCATTCGGCAAGTGTACCTGTGTAACCATTGTCAACAGCGAGAGCATATGCGCTCTTTCCGTCATCTCCTTTTTGCCCAGCAACGCCTTGCGCTCCGGTAGCTCCAGTATCACCCTTTTCACCTTTATCACCTTTAAGACCTTGTGCACCAGTTTCACCTTTAGCGCCTACTAAAGATGCAAGCCATTCCGTTTCTGTACCTGTATAGCCATTATCTTTTGCTATTTCATACGCAGATTTACCCGTAGCACCAATATCACCTTTATCTCCCTTATCACCTTTAGCACCAGTTTGACCAACTGCACCTTGTGCACCTGCTTCGCCCTTAGCACCAACAAGAGATTGCAACCACTCATTTTCTGTACCGTTAAAACCTTTTGCTACAGCAATCTCATACGCACTCTTTCCGTTGCTTCCATCTTTCCCAGCAATACCTACTAATGATGATAACCATTCCGTTTCCGTTCCAGTATATCCATTTTTCTTTGCCAATTCATAAGCACTCAAACCATCTTTTCCTATAACCGAATTAAGCCAATCTGTAAGTGTGCCGTTAAACCCATTTTCACAAGCCAAGTCATATGCACTTTTTCCATCTGTACCATTTTGACCTGCAACTCCTTGAACCCCCGCTTGACCAACAAGTGATGTGAGCCATTGTGTTTCGGTACCTTTGTATCCATTATCTACAGCAAGTTCATATGCTGATTTACCATTACTGCCATTTACACCAGCCGGACCTTTTAAACCGATTAGAGAGCCCAACCATTCTTCTTGCGTACCTTTATATCCATTCTCTTTCGCAAGCTCATATGCACTCTTTCCATCTTTTCCAGCAGCACCCGTCTCTCCAACAAGTGACATCAACCATGTTTCCAAATCACCTTCATATCCATTTTGTACTGCCAAGTCATAGGCCGTTATAACTTGTGGCGTTGTTGATGCAGGAATTGTGTTTTTATTATGTACTAATATCGCACTACCAAGCGATATAGCAATTACAACCAAAATTGCAACAACAATATTTATTGTTTTCTTTAAAAAGTTTCTTCTGTTCATGTTCTTACCCCCACATTGAGTCATTTTTCAAATTGTTGTCCATAATAACTTTTATACTGTAAGATTATACCTCTTTTTCTTACATGTGTCAATTTGCACTATCATTTTGATAATGCAATATCATTTTGATTGAATTATGCTTTTCAAAAGGAGGAATTGCTATATGTCAAAGGAATTATTATCATTAGCAGACAGAATAAAATCATTAAGAGAAAGTGCCGGATTAACGCAGGCAGAAATTGCACGCACATTAGGTATATCTCGCTCTGGTGTCAACGCATGGGAAATGGGATTATCTGTTCCCTCCACACAGTACATCGTAGAACTCGCCAAACAGTTTAATGTTTCAACGGATTATCTACTAGGTATGGAAAACACCTCAACCATATCCATCGTAGGTCTTTCGCAAAAACAAGTCACCGTTTTACTTGAAACCATTGATTGTTTCAAAAATCCCCATAAATAATCTGTTACAGCCAACTCTTATCCTCAAAAGTTGGCTGTTTATTTTATCTCGCTCCTCTATCTCTATATCTCCGGATATATCTATCTTCATCTTGTTCTTGCTTGTGATCCTGATACCATTCTTCCATCATCCGTTCTATCAAATCATTCCCACTCAATTCTTCCTTCGGTCCATATTTCCGTTTCCATTCTGCAAGTTCTTTTTCATAAGCGCTATTCTCACTTCTAGCTGCATTGTATTCCACCATGAAATCTTGCACTGTTTCATACCCATGACGTCGTACTATATGCTGAAGCGATTCTGTCATATTTGCAATAGTTCTCTTTGATTCCTCAATCTGTGCCTGTACCTCCTTTCGTTCCTTTGCTTTAAAAACTCCCTTTAATTCTGATAAGCTTAATTCCAACAAGTTTAACTGTTTTTGTTCAGTATGAATTGCCCAATTACGCTCATTCAACTCATCATATATTTCCTGTAATCTTGGGTATTTTGCAGCACCTTCTGACATTGTAGGTCTCTCCGGTTGTTTTACAATTGCATCTAACACCTTACGAATTAGTAACTCAAGTACACTAATTGCCAACTCAATGATTCTAATAAATAAGGTTGGCTGTTTTCCATTTCTTTTAACTGACTGCTTTATCTTGTCAGTAATCTCCGTCTGCTTTACTTCCATAATCTTTTCTTCCGATACGCCACTAACCAATGCCCTATCGACAGTCTGATTCCATTGCTGTCGCACCTCATTATTTCTCTTTATCTGTTCTCCCTGTGGATTGTTTTTACCAATCTTCTTTGTCGGCAAATAAACACTATTTTTATCAAACACTTGTAGTTTTTGCTTATCATCTAATACATACAGATTGATAAGTTCTGTATATGACTTTTTGACTTCATCAAGAAATCTTTCATCTTTAAACCGTTCATCTTTTGTTGTGAAAATCTTTCGCTCATAGACTTCACCTTTCGAAATAATCTTGCACCTTTCCCGAACCAGTCCGTTCTCGTCCAAGATTTCCTTTTTCGTCCGAACATGTTTCCCACATTCGTCATAAAACATATTCCTAGTTGCAACCTTCTCAATTGGTTGTTCCAACAATCTTCGTTCTGAAAAGATCAAATGAATATGATAATTTGTCTTTCGCTTGTTGTGATGCAAGGCCGCAATACACTCCGTCCCATAATTATTTTTGAAATGCTCTACAAATAAGCGCAACACCATATTCGGCGGATAATCAACAAAACTCTCCGGTAATGCAATAATCAACTCCCTTGCTTCGATACATTTTCCACTTGTTCCACTTTTCTTGAATTCCTCTTGATTACATTTTGCAAGATTGCTCCAAAATGTTCTCCCAACAGTTGCGTAAACTGCGTATAGATTTTCCTGTCTTGCATGACTGGATATGTAACTGGTTCTTCCCCTTACATTTGTCAGTTTTGACATCTGTATAAATGAATTTCTTACAATAATAATTCCTCCTAACTTATATGATATATATGAAGGCCCCGCAGGGCGCCTTCTGAAATTGCAAAGCAATTTCATCAGTACGCGGCTCTCGCCAAATCCGTCTGTGAGCAGCCGCGCTTGGCTCGATGCAATCGCGAAATACACAGAGAACAAATCGAAGATTTGTGCGATGGGTGTATTTCGCTCTCAAACGCCGAGGGCTTATGTCTGCTCTGGCAAAACCCCATTGATACGAATAAAAACCTCTGCTATACTTATGTTGTGGTACATAGGTAACAGAGGTTTTCTTGTTATCACATGCTCTGACAGTTACCGCTGTCGGAGCTTTTTTCCTGTTTTTTCAGATTCAGCATTTCTGCCACTTGTTTCTGCTGACTAGGATATAAATGTCCGTAAGTGTTCAACGTGATTTTAATATCACGATGTCCTAATCTTTCTTTGATAATTAGTGGTTGCACTCCTTGATTTATCAGATACGCCACATGACTATGTCTAAGCGAATGCACTCGAATTCGTTTTACACCTGCCTTTTCTGCATGCCGTTTTAACGCATGTTGCACCGCTTCCGCAACAATCGGAAATATTCTCTCATCATCCGGCAACTCATACAGCTTGTCTACATATTCTTTAACCTCACATTTCAAAAACTCCGGAATATCAATCGTCCGTACAGACTGTTCTGTCTTTGGTGTGGTAATAATGTCTTTGCAATCTGTTCGATAATACGTTTTTGAGATATGGATTTTGTTATTGTGAAAATCAAAATCTGATTTTGTTAATGCCAACAATTCGCCTTCTCTGCATCCTGTCCAAAACAGAATTTCGAATAAAACATAATATCTACTTCCAACTTCAAATGTTTCTATAAACTTGTCGTACTCCTCCCTCGTCCAGAAATCAATTCTGTCCGCATCCGACTTTCCCATCTTCTTCACTTTCTTGCAAGGATTATTTGCAAGATTATAAATGTTGCTCGCATGAGTAAACAGCGCTGTGATCTGATTCTGAATCATTCTCAAGTACGTTGGTGCAAATCCTTTTGCTCTGATTGTATTTTGCCATTGGATAATATCCGCCGGTGTAATCGAATTCATTGGCTTGTTTTCAAAATACGGAAGTATATGAGTCTTTATCATATATCGCTTGTTCTTGACCGAGCGTTCTTTCAACTCTCCCGCTTTATCTCGAAAATAAATCTCAACAAACGAACCCAATGCCATATCCATATTTGCATTTGCAGACATCTTATAATTATTTTCCCACTCCAATGCCTCCTTCTTTGTCTTAAAACCTCTCTTTTGCTTTTTCTTCTTATTGCCTTGCCAATCCTCATAGTAAAATAAGCAATACCATGTTCCTCTCTGTTCATCCTTATATACTGGCATCTCAATTTGCTCCCTTCTTTAGTTCTTTCATTTTCGTTTCATATCCATAGAACTTTTTCTCCCAATACGCCCTAGGCACTCTGCCCGATACAACGATATAACCGGATGCTTCTAGTTCCGCATTTAACTTTCGAATCACTTTATATGCATGTCCTTTGGAAACACCTAACTCCATTGCCACATCATAGGCATTCATCATATAGTCCGACTTCATAACTTTTCTTCCTCCTCTCTCTGCTTTCGTTATCCCATCCTTTCTATTACAAGATTTCTTGTAATTTTAGTATATTACATTATTTTATGTTTGTAAATATGTTTTATTTGTTTTCTTGTAATTATTACATTGATTTTTGTATTATTATATGGTAGATTATCTTTAAAGGAGGGCGTTATCATGCAATTAAGTGAATATTTAGAAGTAGGAAAGAAAATGAAAACCGCTCGTGCCAACGCCGGTATGAGCCAACGCGACATGGCAATAAAACTCTCTGTGTCAAATTCCGCTTATTCCAATTACGAAAATGGATATAGTGAACCACCGGCAGAGATTATTATAAAATTTTGTGATGTTTTGGATATTACATTGGAAAACTTGTTAGAACTGAAGGTTGCCACTCCTAAGAGCCCAACTGTTAAGACCTTTGCTGACTTGATTTATATTTTGATCGATTTAGACCGCAGGGGATTACAGATAAAAGGAAACACTACCTATTCGCAGCGCGAAAATCAGCTTATGGCGCATTTGTCTTTAGACATAAAAAATGCCCAGCTTGCCACCTTCATTCCAGATTGGAATAACACAAACAAGAAATTAGCTACTGGATTAATAGATGAACTGGAATATGAAAATTGGTTAGATGACATATTAAGAATATTTAATGTCACAATAGATGAATTTATTTAAAATATATACGAAAGGACTGTTGTTATGATATCAATTAACAGAACACAAGTTGACAACTTGTCCAAGCAATTGGATTCAAAACGAACTGCCGGAAAGAATGATACTGCTCTTTATCCAATCTTCGCACACTCACTAATAAACACAAATGATGTGCTAAAGGAGTTTACAACATATGAGATGGCTCATTGGACAAACAATACCGATAGATGGCTTTCTAACCGTGCAACAGTAAATACAACCGGATATGCACGTGGAACCATTATCTTCGCTGATTTGGGTGCTACGAATTTTAAATATGAACCTTCTTTTACACATCCATGCGTTGTGTTAGATCAGAATCGTAATTTTATTCTAGTGGTCCCTTGCAGTTCCAAGAAATATGGTAAAGGATATCCGGAAATAGTGGATGCAACTCCTGCTGACGGTTTCTCATGCAATACCGGAATCCAAACAGATGGTTTGCGATGGATAAGTAAAAATCGTGTCATTTCTACTATTGGCACTACTTCCACACGCATCTTAAATTGCGTTGACACCTTAATCCTTAAATCCGTTCCACTACATAAGAAACAATTAATCGAAAAAGATAAAGAAATTGAAACGATGAAAAACGAGAGGGCTGCTTTAGAAACTGAAAAAAAAGAATTAGAGACTACAATGAAAAACTTGCTTGCCGAGAATGAGGTACTCAGAAAGAAGCTCACTGAAGTTGCCTCGTAGAACTTTGGAAACTGATTGTATCTTTTTATAAAATTTTGAATATACTAGAATTGACAATACAACTATTCTGTGCTAGTATTTAAGTACAGAAAGACGTAACGTCAAATGCTCGCGCTTATTGCGTGATATCACAAGGATTAAGCCAATGTTCATGAATTTCATGTTCATTGGCTTTTTCGCATTTACATATTGAAACTAAACAACAATTATTACCAAGCAAATATAAGACATATATGTATTTTCTATTTATTTGCTAATCAACTGTCGATTAATAAAATTATTATAATCCGTTATCAACATCTCTAAAAATTGGAAAACCTCTGCTGCAATATCCCTAATATCTTTCTCCGAAAAATCTCTACATGCTTCTTGATAGCTAACCTCTCCATGCGCCAACTTGTTTCTACAACTCTTGACCTTCAAAAGATTTTCACCTTGAATTGAATTACTAACCGGTACCCCTATTCTTTTAGAAATATCCCTAATTTGTCTTGAGTCTAAATTTCCCGAATATAATTTAAGATATTTGTTCAACTCCAAATAATCAACATTTTTCAAATCCGTATTATTATAAAACGACTTAAGTTGTTCCACATTGTTACTTGTTTTTCTCAAATAATAATCCATATATACTTTCTGAATCTTGCGATGCAATAAATTAAAATCAATATTTTCATCAATTATATAGTCAAAAAGTGCGGTGAGAATATTACTGAAAGTACCTTCTATCTCATTATATAGCATCAGCATAATAGAGGATTTGAAAATGGTGATGTCAGTATTTTTGCTCGCCTTGTCCATGTATGATATAATTATGTTTATATGACTATTTCTTTGTGTTAGAAACCGCCTAACACTAATCAAATTATCTCGCATCGTTTAACAAACCATCCTTGATATAATTAATTCGTGTGCGTATTCTTTGTGGTTTGTGTGTATGATATCTGGCCGCCATTAACTGATGAAATTCTTGACTCGAAGCCAATGCTTGTAATGTATCTACACCGACCTTCAAATCCGGCTTTTCTCTCAATGCCAAACACACACCAACCGAAATAGATTCGAAGTACTGTCTAGAGATTTGATTCGTGTTGTTCTTGGCAAAACCGAATTTTAAATTTTCATCCACAAATTTAAGCATTGCAAGAAATTCTTTTTCTGTCTCTCTCTTTTTCTCATCATCAAATGACTTATTTTTTTCCTCCATATACTTATCTAGCTGTTGTGCTATACCAAGTCCATCTTTATAATGTGGATACCACTCTGAAAAAGCAAAATATCGAAGCAATAGTTCCTCTCTCTCTTGACGTTTTTCAAACCAATG
>JAZNHX010000085.1:0-3219 GCA_045577115.1 Faecalimonas sp.
TCCGACTTATTTCCAAATCTCGCATGGCAATTTTAAATCCGGAACCAAGATCCGTAAATTCACGAATTGCGGCCAATCGTTTCTCTGCAACCTCCCGAAGGAGTTTATCCCGTCGATACATAAGGAAGGCATATGCCATACGATTTGAACGTCCTACACGTCCTCGCAATTGATACATTTGCGACAGACCTAATTGGTCTGCATCGTGAATAATCATGGTATTTGCATTTGAAATATCAAGTCCCGTTTCAATAATTGTAGTTGATACCAACACATCAATTTCGCCATTGATGAAATCTAACATAATACTTTCAAGCTTATGTTCCTTCATTTGTCCATGAGCATAAGCAACATTTGCCTCCGGAACTAATTTTTGAATCTTTGCAGTAATCTCATCAATGTCTTTTACCTTATTATAGACATAGTAAACCTGTCCCTGACGTGATAGTTCCCTCTGAATGGCCTCTCTCACCATCTCGTCATTGTATTCCATAACATAGGTCTGAATCGGCATACGATCATTCGGTGCTTCCTCGAGCACACTCATATCGCGAATTCCGATAAGACTCATGTGAAGCGTTCTTGGAATCGGTGTTGCCGTCAGAGTCATCACATCAATATTCTCTTTTAGCTTTTTGATCTTTTCTTTGTGTTGCACACCAAAACGCTGTTCCTCATCAATAATGAGAAGTCCCAAGTCCTTGAACTCCATATCATCACTCAGTACACGATGGGTTCCGATTACAATATCCACCAACCCACGTTTGGTATCTTCGATGGTTTTCTTCTGTTGTGCGGCAGAGCGGAAACGGCACATAAGATCCACACGCACCGGAAACTCCTTCATACGCTGTATAAATGTATTATAGTGCTGCTGTGCAAGAATCGTAGTCGGCACAAGATATACCACCTGCTTATTTTCCTGAACTGCCTTAAACGCCGCTCGAATAGCTACCTCTGTCTTGCCATAGCCGACATCTCCACAAATGAGGCGATCCATAATCTTTGTGCTCTCCATATCACGTTTGACTGCCTCAATGGCAAGAATTTGGTCATCCGTCTCCTCAAACGGAAACATTTCCTCAAACTCTCTCTGCCATACGGTATCCTCGCCGTAAACGAAGCCTTCCTTCTCCTGTCTTGCGGCATAGAGTTGCACCAAATCCTTCGCAATCTCTTTGACAGCACCACGCACTCTTGTCTTTGTCTTGGTCCATTCCTGACCACCGAGGCGGTTGAGCTTCGGCTTCTTCGCATCGGCACTCGCATACTTTTGAATCAGGTCAAGCTGAGTTGCCGGAATATAGAGATTACCACCACCTGCATAAGAAATCTTCATGTAGTCCTTTGCAACCTTGTCTACCTCAATCTTTTCAATACCCTGATAAATGCCGAGACCATGATTTTCATGAACCACATAATCGCCGGCCTTTAATTCTGTAAAATTTAATATCTTCTGACCCTCGTAGGTCTTACGCTTTTTCTTTTTCTTAGTCTTTCCAAAAATATCCGTCTCAGATATTACCATAAACTTCAGCATCGGATACTCATAGCCTTCTGTCACATGACCGTAGGTGACCATAATCTCTCCATCCTTCACCTCACGCCCCATATCCTCACTATAGAAGCTGCTTAAGTTGTAATCACGCAAATCTTCCGCCAAACGTTTCGCTCTTGTTCTGGAACCGGATAAAAGTACCACTCGATACCCTGTTCGCTTGAGTCGTTTCAAATCTCTCGTCAGCATCTCAAAGCTATTGTTGTATGGATTCACGCTTTTACTCTGCAAATGAAACACTTCTTTTGCACGCAGTTCCTTACACTTCATCTCCAGTGCTGAAAATGCAATACAAGAGAAGCGATTCATCTTCTCCGCTACCTCTTTTGGTGTAAACAATTTCATTTCTTCATCTGATACATTGAGTCCGCTCTCAAAACGATTCGTCTGTGCCTGCACAAACTCTGCTTCTACACCATCACCTTTTTCAATCAGACGAACCGGTTCATCAAGAAATATAATAATTTCTTTAGAATCGAAATAATCCAAAAAAGATACCCTTTTAACTTCTTCCTCCGGAAAATCACTTGCCGGATAGATTGTAATCTCTTGTAAATTCTCAATCGAGCGCTGGCTTTCCACGTCAAAGGTTCTGATTGAATCAATTTCATCTCCCCAAAGTTCCACACGAATTGGAACCTCTTCAGTCAGTGGATAGATATCTAGGATTCCCCCTCGTACAGCAAATTGTCCCGGTCCCTCTATCTGTTCCTCTCGGTCATATCCAAGAAGCACCATATCTTTTTTAATTGCTTCAAAATCCACCGCTTCGCCTACCTTAAACGTGCGAATTCTCTCTCTCATCACATCAAGCGGAAGAAGCGCATCCATGAATCCGTCAAAACTTGTGACAATCGTTGCACCGCGTCCCTCTAATACCGCTTGAAACACTTCCATGCGTTGTTTTAACAAATACTTTCCTCGGAGGTCCGCCTGGTAAAAGAGTAAGTCTTTTGCCGGATACTGATAGATATCAGAATCTAAGAATCGATATTCTTCATAGATTTGTTTTGCTTTCATTTCACTGGAAGTAGCGATGATTTTGAAATCAAAACCATCGCTAAGTGCGTACATCATATGCGTTTTTTGCGAATTCACACAACCTGCCAGTTGCAGAATTCCTGTATCCTTCTTACACTTCTTTTGAACTTCCTCAAAATCTGCCAGCTCATGAAGTGGTGCAATCAAAGCCTGCATTGTCTACTCCTTTACAGCCACCTTTTTATTAAATGTATTCATAGCTTCGTCTATATCGCCTCTGACAATCATTTGAACTGCCTCTATGGCATTCTTATAACCATCCTCCATAACTTCACGCTCTGCCTTTGAAAAGTGTCCAAGCACATAATCAGCAAGGTCATAATCCTTTGGTTTTTCTCCCACACCAACCTTAATGCGCTGGAATACATCGCTTCCCAAATGCTGAATAATATTCTTGATTCCGTTGTGGCCGCCCGCACTTCCTTTCTTGCGAATGCGCAGTTGTCCTACATCGAGACTGACATCATCAAAAATAACAAGCAGTTCTGCCTCAGTATCTACCTTATAATAGTCGATGATTCCTCGCACACTCTCTCCGCTCAGATTCATATAAGTCTGTGGCTTCACCAGAATCACCTTCTGTCCTTCTATGACACCTTTTCCACAGAACGCTCGTTTCT
>JAZNHX010000086.1:0-4981 GCA_045577115.1 Faecalimonas sp.
TACAGAACAAGGAATTGCTATGCTGTCAGCAGTATTAAGAAGTGATATTGCTATTAAAGTTAGTGTTCGCATAATGCAAATTTTTGTAGAATTAAGGCGATATTTTGCACAAGGAACATTTCTAATAGAAAAGGTGAATGATTTAGAAATAAACCAGATTGAGGAGAGAATATGGAGAAAACAACACGAAGAAAATACAGAGAAACGGTTTGAAGAGGTTTTCGATTACATAGCAGAACACAAGGAATCAAATCAAAAAATCTTTTTCGACGGACAGATATATGATGCTTTTAGTCTGCTAGTCGATTTGGTATCTCGAGCAGAGAAAAAACTGATATTAGTAGATAACTATGTTGATGTAGAGACGTTGAATATATTGGCGAAAAAGAAAACAGGCGTGGAAGTTGCTATATATACATCTAAAAAGACAAAATTATCGAAAGTGGATATCGAAAATTTCAACAAACAATACCCGACAATGGAAGTGAAATACACAGAAGTATTCCACGATAGGTTTTTGATTCTTGATGACGAATGTGCGTATCACATAGGTGCGTCCATTAAAGATGCGGGAAAAAAGTGCTTTGGCATCAATAAAATTGAAGATATTGGGATAGTAAGAGACATCATGGAACGTCTGGGATTCGAAACGGAGGGACAATTTAATGATATACATAACAGGAGATTGTCATAGTAACTTTGAACGTTTTAATAACAGCATATTTCCGGAACAAGAAGACATGACAAAGGATGATTTTGTTATTATCTGTGGAGATTTTGGTGGTATATGGCATAAGGATGTGGAAAGCGAGCAGGAAACCATGATTTTAGATTGGTTGGAGTGTAAGCCGTTTACCACACTCTTTGTATGTGGAAATCACGAAAACTTTGACAGATTATATAGTTATCCAGTAGAAGAATGGAATGGCGGCAAGGTTCACAAAATCAGACCGTCAGTGATTCATCTGATGAGAGGGCAAGTTTTTACACTTGATGGCAAAAAAATCTTCACTTTTGGTGGCGCAAGCAGCCATGATATAGATGGCGGAATCTTGGAATTAGATGATCCGTATTTTAAGAAAAAGAAAAGAGAGTTGGACAGGAACTGGGAACTGTATCGCATCAATCATCTGAGCTGGTGGAAAGAAGAATTGCCATCCGAAGAAGAAATGGAAGAGGGACAAAAGAATCTGGAGACGAATCAAAATGTTGTAGATTTTATTGTGTCGCATTGTTGTGCATCCAGTACACTTGCATTATTGAGTAATGGAATGTACAAACCGGATATCTTAACGGCATATTTTGAAGAGTTACGACAAAAGGTAAAATTTAAGAAGTGGTTTTTCGGGCATTTTCATGGTAATATGAATGTAAATGCAGAAGAGATTCTTTTGTATGAGCAAATCATTCGAATTGCGTAAGTATAATTTAAGGAGGACATGAAATGTTAGTATTAGTTTATAGAAAATGCAGTACCTGTCAAAAGGCTCTGAAATGGTTAGAGGAACACAATGTAGAATTTGAGGAACGACCAATTGTGGAAGAAAACCCGACTTTCGAAGAATTAAAGGCATGGTACGCCAAGAGCGGCATGCCGCTAAAGAAATTCTTTAATACAAGTGGATTGTTATACAAAGACATGGGATTAAAAGACAAACTTCCTACCATGTCAGAGGATGAGCAATTAAAACTTCTAGCGACAAATGGAATGTTGGTAAAGAGACCATTGGTGGTGGGAGATGATTTCGTTCTGACCGGATTCAGAGAAAAAGAGTGGGAAGAGCACTTATTAGCATAGATGGAATATACTACATCGGAGGTGTTTTTTAATGTTTTCGATGATTCAATCTATGCCATACGCTACTGCCAAGATATCCGGCAACTCTATGTACCCCAAGATAGAGGGAGAAGTTTCATTTTATGAAATGTATGGCGGGACGTTAGTAGTAGCAACTGTCAAAAATTTGCCGAATGGAAATGGTTTTCACGCATTTCATATACATGATGGCAGCAGTTGTGGACCGGGAAGAGAAGGTGGACATTACAATCCAACTAATCAACCACATCCTCAGCACGCAGGTGATATGCCACCGCTTTTAGCAAATCAGGGAACGGCATTCAGCGCGTTCTATACGGACCGATTCTATTCGGAGGATATCGTTGGAAAAGTGGTTGTGATTCATGCCATGCCGGATGATTTCAAAAGTCAGCCTTCCGGAAATCCGGGAAGCATGATAGCATGTGGAGAAATTAAAGAGATTTAAATGAAAATGGAGTGATGTATCATGACGTACATCACTCCATTTTGCATTCTAGAACATTTTATCACGTGTTTCGCTGAGACTATTAACAAATTGCTCCATATCTGCGCGTGTGTGCATCTGGCGACTCTTTTCAACAGTAGTCTGTTTCTCTGCATCTGTCATGTTGGCAAATGCCTCCATAGATTTCGCATTTGCGGCGAGGGAGAGACCAAAACCGATTGGCATTTCGCCGCCTTCACCAATATTCCATTTGTTGTCCATAATGATTACCATCCTATTTTTTAATGAGTAATAGATAGTTTGATAATATTCTCTAAATTTTATACAACTGTACTGATTTTGGGACAGTGAATAGAAGATAATAGGAATCAGAAAAAGTCATTTCAGTGAAGAAATCAGAAGAGGAGAATAAAATTATGGAAAAGGTTAAGAGTTTTGTGACAGATATGGCAGTATGCAGTTTACCGATGTGGTTTGTAGGAATTATGATCGTACATTGGTTTGTAGTAGGATATTAAAAAGTTTGAATTTAGGAGGTTAGTTATGGGAACAATATTATACTTACTGTTTTGGCCAATTATTTTACCAATACAAATTATTTTAGGTATATTCAAATTCATTGGTATTTTAGGATTTACAAAAGACCTATTTGATTTATAAGATGGTCAGAGTTTAGAAGTGTACTTGGATTGTAATATTCATAGTGGTATGTTAGAATGATTTTTAAGAAAATACAAAGGACCAAGAGGTACATATGGAACACGGAAACAACCAAAAACTAAAGATTCTATATCTGATGAAAATATTATTGGAGAAGACGGATGAAACGCACAGCATTACGATGCCGGAAATCATCGCGGAATTAAAAGCGTATGGCGTAAATGCAGAGCGTAAAAGTATCTACAGCGATATTGAGAATCTGCGTCTATATGGATTGGATATCATAGGGGAAAAAGAAGACAAAGCATTTTCTTATCGTGTCGGAAACCGTCAGTTTGAGTTGGCAGAATTAAAGCTACTCGTAGATTCTGTGCAGTCGTCCAAATTCATTACGGCAAAGAAGTCGAATCAGTTGATTAAGAAGATTGAAGGACTTGCAAGCAAATATGAGGCGGCGCAGCTACAACGTCAGGTATATACAACTGAGCGCATCAAAGCGGGCAATGAAGGAATTTACTATAATGTTGATCAGATACATTCGGCGATTACTTCCAATGTGCAGATTACGTTCCAATACTTCAACTGGGATGTGAATAAGAAACAGGTGCTTAGAAAAGATGGTGCGTTGTATCAAGTGAGTCCGTGGGCATTATCGTGGGATGATGAGAATTATTATATGGTTGCGTACGATAGTGAAGAAGGAAAAATTAAGCATTTCCGTGTAGATAAAATGTTACATATCAATCTTGCCGAAGAAAAAAGAGAAGGAAGTCAGAAGTTCAAAGCATTTGACATGGGTGCGTATGCAAAGAAGATGTTCGGAATGTTTGGCGGAGACGAAGAGATGGTCAAGATACTCTGTAAGAATGAGCTTGCAGGTGTTATGATAGATCGTTTTGGAAAAGACGTCATGTTGGTGAAAGTAGATGCGGAACACTTCTATGTTAATGTGAAGGTTGCGGTCAGCGGACAGTTCTTGGCGTGGGTGATAGCATTGGGTGATGGAGCGAAGATTGTGGCACCGGAGCGAGTGATTGAGAAAGTTAAGGAAGAGATTGGGCGATTGGTGGAGCAGTATAAGTAAAATGTATAATTAACTGACAGGAGAAACGTGATATGCAAAATAGATATGCCGGTGATGTGGGCGATTTTGGAAAATTAGGAATGCTAAGGAAGATAGAGAAGTTAGGAATTAGTGTTGGTGTTAATTGGTATTTAGTAGGGGACGAAAACCATAATAATGATGGTAAACATATTGGATATTTGGAAAACAAAAAATTCCGAGGATGTGATGATGAACTTCTTGAAAAGTTAAGAGGTATGATTGCTCAAAAACATAGAACAGTTTTTGAACTTGAAAATTTAGAACCATTAAAAACAGGAAAATATTTTCATGAGAGATTGTATGAGCCAAGACGGCAAGATTGTATTAGTAGAAGTGAGTGGCATGCTCAGGCTTTAAATAGCATGGCAGATTGCGACTTGGTGTTCTTAGATCCGGATAATGGCTTGCTTCCTAAGAGTGTGGGGCGCGCAAGTGATAAAAGCATAAAGTATGTTCTGCCGGAAGAGATAATTGATTATTATAAAGCTGGTCATAGCGTTGTATTTTACAGTCATCGAACCAGAGAACAATTAGCAGTCTATTTGCAACGATTTGCAAATCTTTTTAGGTCAACAGAACTTTGTGGTGCAACAGTAAAAGGTCTATCTTATCGAAGAGGTACGGTAAGAGATTATTTCTTTATCATACACGAAGAACATTTGGAGAAAATAGAGGCAGGCATTCAGAGTTTGGTTGATGCAAAATGGAGAGAGCATTTTAGTGTGATTGAAATATAACTTTTTGCATATTGCATGAAAAAAAAAGAAACGAGCTACCCGCTTGAGCCTTAAGGCTGTACACGACAAAAACCATTTCTTGAGTTTATAATATGAGATTAAAGGAAAATAGTCAACAAGAAAAATGTATAACATTCAATATATTAGATGTTAAAGAAAAATGTTAGGGAAACAGGTGCAAACCCATCCGTGAAAACCTTGCAGAGATTGGCAGA
>JAZNHX010000087.1:0-2799 GCA_045577115.1 Faecalimonas sp.
CCCATTCTATCGGGGTGCCAATTGCAGTAAGTTGCGATTATTCTTTTATTGTTCCAACAGCAACGATGGTAATCCATCCAGTCAGAACAAACGGAATGGTCATAGGTGTAAGACAGTCTTTTGCGTATTTCAAACAAATTCAAGATAGAATTACTAGTTTTGTGAGTACACATTGCAAGATCACCGAAAAGAGAATGGAAGAACTTATGATGGAAACAGAAGTTTTAACAAAAGACTTAGGAACGATTCTAGTTGGTGAGCAATGTGTTCTAGAAGGTATTATAGACGAGGTTGGTGGTATTAAAGAGGCGATCAGCAAGCTGCACGAATTAATTGAAAAAGAAAATGAAAATCCTTCGTAAATGTAGCGTTACAATTGATGTGACACTTCATACTATACAAAAACGGTTGAGTCCTATAGAATGTTAATCGCCAAACCAACAATTCTAAAAAAGGAACATCAACCGTCATGAATACTATAACATACTCACAACGATATATACCACATAAACTTGAAACAAAATTTTTCGCCACGAAACTTTATCGCAACGGTTACTCCGTCGACTTTGTCTGTAGACGCTATCATATCTCTAAATCATCTCTGATGCGCTGGAACAAAAAGTTTGATGGCACCAAGGAATCTTTGCTCGACAAATCACATCGTCCAAAGACGCCTCATCCTAATTCTCACACGGAACAGGAACTCAAGTGGATTCGCGACCTACATCGCCGTAATCCTCATATCTCTGTATGTGAGCTCTATGGTAAACTACGCACCGAAAAAGGATATGACAGACATCCTGGCTCCTTATATCGTGTATTTGTCAGACTTGGCTATTCTTCCAAAGCTCCTTCTACAAAAAAGATGAGCAAACCAAAACCATATGACACTCCTACGGAGTTAGGTATTAAGTGGCAAATGGATGTAAAGTACGTGCCTACTGTTTGTTATACAGGCTCAGTTCCAGAAAAATTCTATCAGTACACTATGCTTGATGAAGCTTCTAGAGAACGCTTTATCTATCCTTATATGGAACAAAGCAGCTATTCTACTGTAGACTTCGTAAAACGCTGCATAGATTACTTTGGATACTCCCCACAAATCATCCAAACAGATAATGGTACTGAATTTACACATGTACAAAAGACAAAGAGAACACACCCATTGGATATACTGTGTAGTGAACTTAATATTCATCACAAACTCATCCGTCCAAGAACGCCGCAACACAACGGTAAGGTTGAGCGTAGCCATAGAAACGACCAGGAACGCTTTTACAACTTTCTAAAGTTCTACTCCTATGATGATTTAAAAACACAAATGAAACGATACTTATATCGTTCAAATAAAATACCAATGCAGGTGTTGGGATGGAAATCCCCTCTGCAAAAGCGTCTCGAACTCGAGACACTATAATTCTTATTCCGCTTGTTTAATACATATCTGCAAGGACATGACCTGTCAAGGGTGCGAAGCACCATTACATGGCATGCCCTTGACAGGTCATGCTCTTGCAGACAAAAGGTGATCAAGCGGAATAAGAATTAGTGAAACAATTACTTGTTCACGATTAACATTTATAGTAACACACCATTCTTTTTATTTTTAAGAATTAGGTGTCACATCATTGACTAATATACATATTACTGCGTCTTGTTACTTACTCCATGTCTTCTCCTCTGTACTGAATCGGTGTAATTCCATAAGTTTTCTTAAACAATCTGTTAAAATGTTCCACATTATCATATCCAGACGCGAAAGCAATGTTTTTTACAGTCTGGGTTGTTTCTTTTAAAAGGATCTTCGCTCTCTTCATACGCGCTTCTCTGACAACATCCTGAAATGTTAAGCCACATTGCTTTTTAATATACTTAGACAAATAAGGCATAGTCAAATGGAATTCATTCATCAAATCATCCATTGTAACTGTTTTGTAGTGTGCCTGAATATAATTTAAAATATGAATAATGCGTTCTTCCCTACCTTCTAGGATACCCTTCTTTTCCAAAAGAATATTTGCCGCAGAAACCAAAGCTTCAATGGAAGCTTTAATAATATCTTCATCAATACCGACGCCCCAGCAAACATTTTCACCAGATACAATTGACACAAATGCTGCCGCCTTAGAACCAGAGCCTTTACTTATCGCATGTTCTTCGTAATTATGCAATTCATATTCTACACCAAAATACGTTTTAATGGCATCACTTACAGCATCCAAACGACCATTTCCCATCGTAGTGATTGTTTTGGTTTCTTTCCCTTGCGTAATCGTCACTTTTGCTGAAATGCCTTCTTCTGGTATGAAATGACATTGAGAAATATGAAATATATTTGTTCGTTTCACATAAGCATCCAAAAACAAACGATACACTTCCTTTGGTGACAATTCCCGCTGTTCTTCATCGGTTGCGTCTTTGATTAACTTTTCAACTTCTTCTTTCATTGCATTTGGAAGGACAATACCGAAGTTATCTTTTAACACATTAGAAACGCTGACTTCCATACTATATGCAAGTGACAATATTTGCCCTGCAAATACTTTGGCAAAATTCATTTCTGCTTCTGTTGCAAAAGGAAATTTCACTTCCATCTCCTTAAGTCCCAACTCCACAATTGTTTGGAAGAACTCCATTTTTTCATTTGCATTCATAATAATTTCCTTATTCTGCGGTACCAAACTCGCTCAAAACAAGATCCTTGTTTCGGTCCAATGTCATACCTACAGACCAGCTGTTTACGAAAAGAAGCAATGGATTTCCTTTCAAATCTCTTACTTTCTTCATATCAGATGTTCC
>JAZNHX010000088.1:0-7447 GCA_045577115.1 Faecalimonas sp.
CATACCATTCTGCCATAAACATATTTACTAATCCATATTTGATAACAATACCAAAAGGTTCACCAATAGTGAGATATTCCTCGTCATTATATGAACCTTTGTATTTCCAATCATTGTGATAATCTACTACACTATCCAACGGAAATAAATCTATGAAATTCTGTTGGTCCAGCCAAAAGAGTGTTTCTAAAACATCTTCAGCACATCCGGAATCATAATTTTTAATTGCAGCATAATTAACCTTTAAGGCTTTGGCAATCACCCGAAGTGTATCGTCTTTAGGTGTTTTTTTATTGCTTTCATATTGGCGAATTCTAACGTCAGCAGTAGAGTCAGAGAATCCGCACATTTCTCCGAGCTGTTGTTGTGTTAGTCCTCGTTCTGTTCTTATGTATCGAATACGTTCACCCTGAGTCATAAAAATCCCTCATTTCTTTCTATCGTGTTTTTAGCATAACACACATTTCCAAAAAAGAAAAGAAAAAAATAGAACTCAAAAAAGTTCTGAAAAGCACTTGACAGAAACTAAATAGGTTCTATATAATTAAAATACAACACAGAACCAAATTGAGTTCTGCAAGTGGATAGTAATAAATGATTTTTATTTTATTTAAAAAATTAGGAGAGGAGGAAGACCTATGGCGAGAAAATTATATGTGGATGTAGATGAAGTTTGTTCCGATTGGGGTGTGAGTCGGGCGCAAGGCTACAAGATGATTCGCCAAATGAATGAGCGAATGCTAAAGATGAATCCGAATCTGATTGTGATTGCAGGAAAAGTGAATCGTAAGTTTTACGAAGAAAATTGTTATGGAACGAAAAATAAAACGTAGGAGGGGTGAAAATGTCTGCTAGCAAAGATACACAAAGAGGAACATGGAAGGTTTATATCAGATATAAGGATTGGCAAGGTGAGAATCAGATTCATACCAAGCGTGGATTTTCCACTAAGCGAGAGGCGTTGGAGTATGAACGCGAGTTCCTGCTGAAGAAAACGAAAGATGTGAATATGGGATTTCCGCAGTTTGTAGAAATCTATATGGAAGATATGAAGCCGAGATTAAAACTCAATACGTTTCTAACGAAGAAGCATATTATCCAGAGCAAGATTATCCCTTATTTCAAAAACAAGAGCCTTGCGGAGATTACGGCAACGGATATTATCCAATGGCAGAATAAGTTATTGAGTATGCGAGATGAAAACAACAGACCATATTCACAGACGTATCTGAGAACGGTGCAGAATCAGTTGAGTGCCATTTTTAATCATGCCTGTCGGTTTTATGGGTTAGCCAACAATCCATCCAAGCAGGCAGGCAAGATGGGAAAGGCAAAGAGCAAGGAAATGTTGTTTTGGACGCAAGAGGAATATTTAAAATTTGCAGAAGTGATAAAGGATAAGCCGATTTCCTATTATGCGTTTGAGATGCTTTATTGGACCGGAATTCGTGAGGGAGAGTTGTTGGCGCTGGAACGTGGAGATGTAAATTTAGAAACACGGAAACTCACTATCAACAAATCTTATCAGCGTTTGGAGGGTGAAGATTATATTACCACACCGAAGACAGAAAAGAGTAATCGTGTGATTGAACTTCCGGAATTTCTTTGTAAGGAGTTGGAGGACTATTTTGGAATGTTATACAAATGTGACGAGAAGACTCGGCTGTTTACCATTTCCAAAAGTTATCTTCATAGGGAAATGGATAGAGGTGCGAAGTTGGCAGGTGTAAAACGGATTCGCATTCATGATCTCCGTCATTCGCACGTGGCTCATTGCATTGAGCTTGGATTTTCACCGGTAGCCATTGCAGAGCGCATGGGGCATGAAGGAATCAATATCACTTACAATTACGCTCATCTTTATCCGTCTACACAAAAGACGTTAGCGGAGAAGTTGAACGCAGATAGGAACAAAGCGGATTCATAAAATTTGCAGGAGGATTTGTTATGGCAAGAATATACCAAAGAAATGGATTGATTTCAGATGTGAAAGGAAAGAGAAAAGGAGATTGCAAACGGACACGGAGCGCGATTCTGAATTTTCGCATGACGCCGGAAGAAAAGGCACTGATAGAAAATCGAATTGCGCTGTCGGGGTTGTCAAAACAAGATTTCTTTACACAGAGCTGTTTGCATCAGAAGATTGTCACATTTGGAAATGTAAAAACCTATGAGGCGATAAAGAAGAAGTTGGTGGAGATTGAAGAGCATCTGATGAGTGTTCAAAAAGCGGACGAGTTGGATTTAGAAGTGTTGGAATCACTTCGGACAATTTTAGAAATATTGGATGGATTAGGAAAGGAAGGATGAATGTATGACAAAGACAAAGAAAAGTTTTGAAGAGCGCATGTTGGAGATGGAAAGGCGAGAGCAGGAAAGTTTGGAAAGGGCGAAACAGTATGCGGCACAGAAAAAAGAATTGAAGAAAAGATATGATGCAGAAGAACGCAAGAAACGTACACACAGACTCTGTCAGATTGGCGGAGCTGTGGAATCGGTTTTGGGATGTGCGATTGAGGAGGAAGATATTCCAAAGCTGATTGCATTTCACAAAAAGCAGGAGGCCAACGGAAGATATTTCACAAAGGCAATGGCAAAAGACGGAGTTTCAGAATCCCTTCTATGATTTGGATAGAAGGGCGCACTTATAGACAACCAGAGGTCGTCTTTATAAGCGCGGCATTTCATGCAGACCAATTTCGCATTGGATGCGGTCTTGCAGACGGCTTGTGAAATTCAAATCGCATAGGATGGAGGTGGTGCAATGGCGATTTTTCATTTCACAATTAAGATAGTCGGCAGAAGTAAAGGCAGGTCTATCATAGCAGCATCCGCCTATCTTAATGGCGACGTGATGAAGAATGAGGAAACAGGCAGAGTGAGTTATTACACGTCGAAGAAGGAAGTTGTCTACACGCAGTTGATGATGTGCGAAAATGCTCCGCTAGAGTGGGAACAAGTACCGGAGGAAAATATAGAACGATTTATGAAGTCAGTGCGATACAAGAGAGCAGAGGACAAGGAGGTAGCACTTGAAAAATTCCGGCTTACTTTTCGCAAGCAAAGATTATGGAATGAAGTGTTGAAAGTGGAAAAAGATTCAGATGCACAGCTCGGAAGGTCGATTGAATTTTCACTACCAAAAGAATGGAGCAGGGCAGAACAGATACAATATGCAACAGAATTTATACAAACCAATTTTGTCGATAAAGGAATGTGTGCGGACTGGAGTATTCATGACAAAGGGGATGGCAATCCGCATGTGCATTTGCTATTGACAATGAGACCTCTTCAAGAGGATGGCTCTTGGGGGAATAAAGAGGTAAAAGACTGGGCGTTTGTCAGAGATGCAGATGGCAACATTGTCATTGATACAGAGCATCCAAATTGGTGGCAGGATAAAAAGAATCCGGAACGGTGTGGGATTCGCATTCCGATTTTGGATGAGAACGGAAATCAAAAGGTGGGTGCCAGAAATCGAAAACAGTGGAAGCGTGTTGTGGTAGATGCAACGGGATGGAATGATCCGAGGAATTGTGAATTGTGGAGAAGTGAGTGGGCGAAACTGTGTAATCGACATTTGTCAAAAGAAAAGTGGATAGACCATCGTTCATTTGCGCGGCAAGGCAGATTAGAGATTCCTACTATTCATGAAGGGGCAAATGCAAGGAAGATTGAAAACAAATTTTACGAAGGGAAAGTTAGCGTACCCTCTTGGAAAGTGGAAAAGAATCAATAGATAAAAAGGCAGAATGCCATTTTCAAAAAGTTGCAAAAGGTGTATCTGGAGGTAACAGAGTTATTGAAAGAATGGAAGGAGCGAGTGGATGACATTAGAAGAAAGTCAAGAAGTGATTCCGTTGTTGGAAGATATGATAGGACACATCGAGGAACAGCAAACACTCATGGCGGAACTGTATCAGGAATTGGAGGAGAGGGACGAGCAGTTACTGGCGTTGCAGGAGCAGAATCAGCAATGGCAAGAATTAGCGATGAAGTTAAACGGCGAGAATCAGTCATTGCAAGAACAGAACGAGCGATTACTGAAATTAAACGCAGATTAGAGAAAGTGAGGGAGGTAGATGAGCGAATCAATCAGATTAAAGCAAGAAGAGCAAATACAGGAACTTATGGACTTGGTGGAAACGTTGCAGAAAGAGAGCGAGGACAAGGACAGAGTTATAATGGAGAAAGACAGAATCATAGCGGAGCAGGAAGAGATTCTGGCAGAGCAGACCGGGCTTATAGCGGAACAGAAGATGCAGCTGCAAGAATGTCTCGAATTAAACGAGAAGTTGAATTGCGAGAACAGGAACGCGAGTGTGCCGGTGTTACAAAAGGACTTGAAGCAAACAAAAGATTCGTTAGAGAGCGTGCGAGGTAAATTGTTTTGGTCGGAGTTTACGATAGAGTCATTGCAAGGTAAACTTCGTGCCTCGGAGGAAGCAAGGGAGTATGCAGAAACCCATCAGAAGGTTGTGACAGTGCCGGTGAAAGAGAATGTGCTATATGAAAAGTGTAGGAAGTGCCATAAGGGATTGTATGATACAGCGTTAGTTGGATTTGTGGCGTACTCCTTGTTGGTTACTGTATTTGCGGCAGTTAAAAACAATGTATTTATTGATGATGTAGGTGCTTTCTTTGTGGGAGTGTGGAATGCGATTAGATGGTTTGTGTTGTGGCTGGTAGGTGGCGCAAGGTGGGCTGCACAGATAACAAAAGGAATTCAGAATGAGGCGTTGGCAGATGTCTTGTATTGGCTGATAGTGGTGGTTATTGTCGTTGGAGTTATAGGTGGCATTGGTTTCGGAGTGTATGTTGGGGTGCGAAAGGTTAGAGAGATTTATTTAGAATGTTGTTGGGATAGAGTGAGTGTTATGATGGCTACGAGTGGCTTGGCGATAGCGGTGTACTTCGGAGAAGAGATAAGAGCAGTTGTGCCGGTGAATTTAGTGGTGATGATGTTGGTGGTGCATGGTGCGTATATAGGCGTGAGGAAGTATGTGAAAGGATGGAAAGAGGCGAGGGGGTATAGGTAGAATGCGGAGTTTTGAAATGCTCCGTATTTTAGTGTGTGAAAATACGGAAGAATGTGGTAGAATAAGAAAAACGACAATAATTTGGTACACAGTGTGTTCCGAATTTGTGACGCGTCGCGTCTTATATTGATAAATAATAGAACATTCTTGTTTGTTTATTTTGAATAAATTAGAAAAAAGAACAAATGATAGGAGGTAAACATGGCTTATAAAACAATAGATGCATTAATGCGACATTTGCGGAATAGTGGAATTGCAATTAATGGTGGGAAGCAGAAACGCCAACTTATAAACACCGGGTATTTTCATGGCTATAAGGGATATAGATTCTTTAAAGGTAAACAAAATAGATTGCCGTTCACATCATATGACGAAGTATACGCAACAATTCAATATGATTCTGAATTAAAAGCATTACTCTATGGAAAAATGATGTATATTGAAACAGCAGTTAAGAATATTGCTTTGGAAAGCATATTGATAAATACCAAGTCAGAGTCTATTCAGGATATGTATGACAAGGTAGTTAGTGGGTATAATAATGCTCCAGGCACCGCAACTCCTGAACAACGGAAGAAATTACAGCAGAATAAGTTGAACCTTCAAAATTCTATTCAGTCAAGTTTGGCAAACGCTTATAGAAAAAACAATCCGAAGATAACACATTTTTATAATAATGTAGGATATTCGGATGTTCCTGTTTGGGCATTGTTTGAAATTATGACTATGGGAGATTTGGGATATTTGCTTTCATGCCTTACATATGACGTTAGGGATGATATTTCAAAACGTTTAGGGTTAAACGTATCTTGTGACACAGAAAGAACCTTGATTTACAAATATATATATACCTTAAAGGATTTGAGAAATGCGATTGCTCATAATTCGGTGGTATTTGATACGAGATTTCGCAATATTGATCCGAGTAATGCAATGAAACAGTGTTTGAAACTTGAATTGGGTTTACCTTATGTCAATTTTAAAACGATAGGAGACTACATCATTTTGATGTGTTATTATATGAAAATGCTTCAAGTATCGAAAACGGAGATAAAGGCATTTATAAGAGAATTTGAGAAAATAACGGATAATTATAGACAATCAGTTAAGTCTACTGTTGCTTCAACAGTAATTCATCCGGATTTGACAAGCAGAATGAATATCTTGAAAAATTACATTCAAAAAAGTTGAAAAAATACATCTAAAAACTTGCATTTTTTCAGCGGTTATTGTATACTATAAGAACTAATTGGGGTATGTGTTTGCGGATGCATACTTGAGAGAGCCGGAGAAATCCGGCTCTCTTGCATTATACCGGTATTGGAAAAAAGAAAAAGGTGTGGTATAATAAGTAGGGTTATCAATGTGAGGTAGTAGAGTGAGGTTTTGCACTCTATTACCTTGTTTTGTTTTTATACTATCTATTAATAAATCTTATTGGAGAGAAGGTTAAGAATGGGCTCTTTGTTTATTGCTGGGAATGGGTTTGATATTGCGCATGGGATATCATCAAGTTATGGTGATTTTAGAAGATTTTTAATTAAAAGGTTTCCTGAGGCACTAGAATATCGTGATGAAATTATATTTGTTGAGGATTGTGAAAATATAGATGTTCAAGAATTTGCAGCAGAAATATTGTTAAATACGATGGATAAGGTCAGCGGAATTAACTGGAATAATTTTGAGGAGGCTTTGGCGCATATAGATTTTAGCGACAAACTTCCAAAGCCAAACCATAAAGAAGACGAAACTGACGAAGAAGATAGGGCGCTTATGCAAAAATATTTTTTATATATGGATGTACTTACAAATGCATTTATATATTGCACAAAATATTGGCAAATCTTTTTTCAAGCATGGCTTAAAGAAGTTGAAATGCAAGTAAAATCCAATATTCTTTGCAAAGACAGTTTGAAAACGCTTTTTAACGAATCGGATATGATGTATTTTTCATTTAATTATACTACAACACTTGAAAAAATATATGGAATTAAGAAGGTTACGCATATACACAATTCAATAGGGAAAAAACTTATATTTGGACATGGAGAAGATGATGCGACTTATAGTGTCTATGACGAAACATCTTCATTTGGCTCCTCTTTTTTAGATGATATGATTATGAAATTCAAAAAAGATACAGATTCATCGATAAAAAAGAATAAAGGCTTCTTCAAAAGGATTGATTATAATATAGATAAAGTTTACTCATATGGCTTTAGTTACGGGAAAGTGGATTCGGTTTATATTAAGTGTATCATACGTAGCATTTCACCTGATGCTGTGTGGCATTTTACAGCTTTCGAAGCAAAAGACAAAGAAGCATTGAGGATTAAAAAAATAAAATTACGTAATTATGGCTTTAAGGGAAGATTTGATATATATGAGGGGTAATGTGGATGACAAAA
>JAZNHX010000089.1:0-2016 GCA_045577115.1 Faecalimonas sp.
TTGGCCTCCGACTTGACTCTCTGGTGGCAACACCGGTGGTTGCAGCACCAATTCTCTTCGTATTGCTGATCGTTTTGATGGTTAAGTATCGGGATACAGGAAGCAAACCGCTCATCTCAAAGGAGGAGGAAGAATGGCTAAAAGAAGAATGGGGATAATTGCAGTCATGCTTTGCTTTTGCCTTTGCCTAATGCCCTGTACAGCTCTTGCCGCTTCTACAAATGAAGCGAAAGAGGCAATTATCACCGACCGTGAATGTAGTTTAACAGTTTCCTATCGTTACGACGGAAATGCATTTAGCGACCAATCGGTGAAGCTATACATGATTGCAGAGGCGTCAGAAAATGCTCTATATACCCTTGTTCCATCCTTTGCGGAATCCGGCCTCATTTTGAATGGAGTCCAAACCACTGGTGAGTGGAATGTTATTCGTTCAACATTAGAATCCTATATCCTTGCCAATAATGTTGCGCCTATGCAAATGGATATGACAGACGAAACCGGAGAAGTCTGCTTTGTTGGATTGAGACCGGGACTATATTTGACATCGTGTGTGTGTGCGACACAAGGCGGGGTGACTTGTTCTTTTGATTCTGCATTAGTTGCTTTGCCCGGACTCGATGCAAACGGATACTGGCAATATCAGATTTCGGTAGCAGCCAAACCGGAGTATATTCCTCCATCCGAACCAGATGAAGACATTCCATATAAGATTCTGAAACTTTGGAAAGGTGACGAGGATTTCCAAGATCGCCCGGTGAATATTGAAGTTGAGATTTTTCGTGATGGAATTCTTGTTGAAACCATAATTCTTTCTGAAGAAAACCACTGGTCTTACAGCTGGAGCGCCAAAGAAGATGGTGCAAAGTGGAATGTAGTAGAACGAAATATCCCCGAAGGTTATGCAATGACGCTTGAGGAGCGTGGTACAACTTTTGTGTTGACAAACTCCTTTAGTCCTGATGATCCTGAACTGCCACCAGTAGTTCCTCCACAAACAGGAGATACTTCTAATATTCTTCTTTATGCCGTGCTTATGTTTGTGTCCGGAGTCACACTTGTTATTTTAGGGATTATAGGAAAGAGACATCGCCATGAAGAAACAGAGTAACCGCATTGTCAAACAAGCTTGCGTTTTTGTTGGATTCTTTCTGATTGTTATCGCAGTGCTCTTGCCGTTCCTGTGGCAATGGGGAGTTAATTCCTCGGTGCAAAAAATGGAAGATTGTGTTCGCGCTATTCGTGATTTAATTCCCGAACCTCAAAGTGCTGTTCCGGAAGAACGGAGAGACAACACAATGTCGGTACTTTCTTTAGACGGAACGGATTATGTTGGCATCTTAGAAATTCCTCGCTATGAATCTACCCTTCCGGTTTGCGCGGATTGGGGGGGAGTTTCTAAACATCCCTGTCGTTTTAGCGGAAGCATCTATGATAGAACAATGCAAATTGGTGGAACATCTCAGAATGGACAGTTTGATTTTTACCGCGAGATATCTGCAGGGGACATTGTTTGCTTCACGGATATGGAAGGAAATCGTTACTCGTATACAGTAACAGATATTCGTTATGAAAAACATGCAGATCAAACCGCACTCCAGCGTAAAGAAGCTTCGTTGATATTATTCATCAAAAACATTTATGCGTTTGAGTATATAGTTATCTTCTGTACCCCCGCAGATTAGCAACAATGGAGGCTTGTCAAAGATGAACAGGACCGCAAGGAAAATCATTATGATCGTAGCCGCGTCTGTTTTTGTGTTTTCAAGTGCCATGGTTTTGAAGGATTATCTGCAAATGAAAGCTGCTGCTGAATTCTCAGAGTCAATCTCAGAAATGGTAGTTGATTTACCAACGGAAGAGAATGATTATGAAATGATCTATAACGACATCACTGACGAAAGCGAGACTGTTCAATCCGAGGGCTCTAAAGATATTACAGAGGAAAAATCCGAAGATGCTCCGATTCAGGTGGACTTTAACCTACTTGGCAATCAAAACCAGGATATTGTAGCT
>JAZNHX010000090.1:0-2472 GCA_045577115.1 Faecalimonas sp.
GGTCTTTTGTATTGTATCAAAGAGAATAGGAACAGGTCAATCAAAAACGAACATTATTGAGAGATTAACAATTCTTTATTCGTATTTATTCATACTGCTGTATTGTATAGTCAATCCTAGAATCATTTCTATTTTCTAGTAGGAATTTATAAGTAAGTTTATACAAACTCTAAGTTTCCTGATTGGTATATATTACAACCATAAACCCGTTTTATGGATATTTGAATTCAGAAGAAACTAGGATATAATTATCTCATTATTTAAAAATTCAGATTCATTCACTTATCAACTATAGTTCTTTTCTTTTTTTATCATGTTTATGTACAAGTACGATTTTTATACTTTACTTAATGTGACTTCTTACATTGATCCTAATTAAATACCGACATAGATTTTGATGAATTGAGGACACAAGTTATGGATAACCATGATTTTATAAACGTGAAAATAGACAGACAGCAATTAGAGTATGCAAAAAATCTACAAAATTTGTTATGCAAAAGATTGGACACTGAATTACCAATCGAATATAAAATTCCTGATATTATTGTTGAACAGGCTATGTTTCTTTATATAGACACCATGGAACGATATTATCGGATTGATGGTATGGAATGGAAGGATTTTTACAAAAAGTTTAGTGGTGTGACGGACGTTCCGAGAAAACTGGAAGATTTCAAAAAACAGAACACTAAACCCTTCCTTTAAAGGAGGATAACCATTTGGCTATCCTCCTTTTTGCATAAATCTCTCTAAAAATTCACTTCCATCCACAATCTACATACATCTGCAAATAGCTTTGCTTGTTTTCAGCTAACTATGGATAAAAATCCTTTTTGTACACTACATCTTCCGGCTTACATTTTTCAAGTAAAGTCCCGGCAATGTAATCATATTTATCAACTGTAATTTTGCAAAAACGGATGATCACCAGTGAAACAAGACGGTTCCAGACATAAAAAAAGACCCCCTTTCTCACCCAAATTCCAGGTGAAAAAGAGAGTCATTGTTTAAATCAAAAAGTTATAGGCAGGCATGCAGCTATATTAAAATATTTCCACATCCGTTTTCACGTGGTTAGAAAGCTTATTCCCACTCAATCGTTGCAGGTGGCTTAGATGTAATATCATACACTACGCGGTTAATATGTTCCACTTCATTAACGATACGTACAGAGATTTTCTCTAAAACATCCCATGGGATTCGCGCCCAGTCAGATGTCATACCGTCGATGGAGGTTACGGCACGGATACCGATTGTGTAATCATATGTGCGCGCATCGCCCATGACACCGACACTGCGGATGTCAGGAAGGACGGTGAAGTATTGCCAAATATCGCGGTCAAGACCGGCAAGGCGGATTTCCTCGCGGAGAATGGCATCAGATTCTCTGACAATCTCAAGCTTCTCTTCCGTTACTTCGCCAAGAACACGAATTCCTAGACCTGGTCCAGGGAATGGCTGCCTCCAGACGATTTCATCCGGAATGCCCATTTCTGTTCCAAGAGCACGAACCTCGTCTTTGAAAAGCGTATTCAAAGGCTCGATCAATTGGAATTGCATGTCTTCAGGAAGCCCGCCTACATTATGGTGAGATTTGATTGTTTGCGCAGTTGCTGTACCGCTCTCAATGATATCTGTGTAGAGTGTACCTTGCGCCAAGTAGTCAATGCCCTTTAATTTAGTAGCTTCATCATCGAATACATAGATAAACTCGTTACCGATGATTTTGCGTTTTTGTTCCGGGTCACTGACACCAGCGAGTTTAGACATGAAGCGTTCTTTTGCATCAACTTTGATGACGTTCATGTTAAAGCCTTCTCTGAAGGTTTTCATAACACCTTCTGCTTCACCTTTACGAAGAAGTCCGTGGTCAACAAAGATACATGTCAATTGATCGCCGATGGCTTTATGGATTAACACGGCTACAACAGATGAGTCAACACCGCCGCTAAGCGCACAAAGCACTTGCTTATCACCGACTGTTTGGCGGATTTTCTCCATTTCCATTTCAATGAAGTTCGCCATGGACCAGTCGCCCTTACATCCACATGCACCGAATACGAAGTTCTTAAGAAGGTCATTTCCGTATTCAGAGTGACGTACTTCCGGGTGGAATTGAACGGCATATAGCTGGCGGCTGTCATCGCTTATCGCCGCAATTGGACAAGAAGGGTTCGTCGCATCGATAGCGAATCCTTCTGGTGCTGTTACAACATGGTCACCATGGCTCATCCATACGGTTTGGTCTTCTGGAAGACCTTTGAATAGGACAGATTCATGGTTTACATGAATGTCGGATTTACCGTACTCACGCTTGCTCGCACGTTCTACCTTACCGCCGAAGTGCTGTGTCATCAATTGCATGCCATAGCAGATACCCATGACCGGAATGCCCATATCAAAGATGCGCTCATCACAGGAGAAAGCCGTTTTGTCGTACACGCTGTTTGGCCCTCCAGAGAAGATGAT
>JAZNHX010000091.1:0-9559 GCA_045577115.1 Faecalimonas sp.
GACTTTCTTACCTCTTCTCCACCTGCAATCACTTTTTTAAATCCACTTAGAATCATTCTCATAGCTTCTTTGCTGAAAAGTCTTGTATATCCGTTTGCTCTTGGCGACACATAAGATTCAATCGCATGGATAAACGCATCAATCGCACTTGTCGCAAAGAAATGATATGGTAACTTTTCCAACAGTTCTGGAATCAAGACCGCATAATCCGCATAGATAACGTCATCTGCAAGGCCAAGCTTTGTTCCGATTTCTGTAAGTTCTACAATCGAAACATTGGACACTTCTGAGCCTGCACCACAAGTCGTCGGAACTGCAAGCAACTCTCTCTTACGGATAAGTTCTGCCTTTCTCTGATAGATATCAGCAGCTTCTGCCTCCGTATCAAGAACTAGAATCTTAGCCATATCGATAACAGCACCGCCACCGATTGCAATTACACGATTGCAATCTAACTTGCGGAAATCAGCAAGCAATGCGTTCAACATAATATCTGTCGGCTCACTGTTACCATAATCCGTTTTAAAACGGACTTCTGCCCCGTCACAAAGTCCGGCAAAATATCCTTCATAAATGGACTTGCTTGCCAAGATGAAGTCGCCTTTCCCTATAGAAAATGCTTCAATAAATTCCTTTGCTGTCTTATACTGTTGTACTTGTGGCTTTTCTTGAAATAATTTCATTCTATTTCTTCCTTTTCTTCACACTATATCCAAAGGTCCCTATCTGTTTCCCAAGACTTAAGTACTCACCATGTGAGTATGCCATAAGCCCAGTCTCATTCAGACAGAACTTGCCGGTCTCATTCATATATTCATCACTGACCTGCACGGAAACCACCTCAGCCATGAACATATGATGACTTCCCAGTTCTTTAATCTCAGTCACCTTACACTCAATGTTTACCGGGCACTCCTCGATAATCGGTGCAAGAGAAAGAGCATTTGCTTTTCCACGGGTTAGCCCCGTTTCCTTCCACTTGTCCACATCACGCCCTGAACGCACACCACAATAATCTGTCGCCAGCGCAAGTTCTTCTGTTGTCAGATTCACAACAAATTCTCCAGATTCTTTAATCATGTTGTATGAATACCGTTCAGGTCTAACGGAAATGTATAGCATAGCTGGATTCGTACAGATTGTACCTGTCCATGCAATGGTGATTATATTCGTTTTGCCTTCTTTATCCCCGCAGCTGACCATCACCGCCGGAAGCGGATAGACCATATTGCCCGGTTTCCAAGTTTGTTTTGCCATAGCTGACCTCCTATTGTTGTAAATGAATCACAAAAGTTGGGATGAGTTGCTTCTTACGCGACACAACACCTTCCAAATGGATATCCTCTGTGTCTGCCGGCAAATCGAACGCCTCGATTACCTGCTCCTTCGCACGTTTTCCATAACATAATAATTCTGTGGACTCATCCACGATATTGGTAAGCATAAAATATACCATGTCCAGTCTGTGTGTATTTGCTGCCTTTTCCAAATACGGTAGCAGACGTTCTTTAATTTCACAGAGTTCCTCTGCATTCATAGAGTTAATCTGTCCAACGCCAAACTTCACATCGCCAACTGTAAAGTGTTTGAAATCCTGAAAACAGATTTCTTGTGCACTTTTACCGCGAAGATTGCTACCTGCTTGGAACATATTATCCGCCAATTCATTCAGTTCGAGCTCCGCTATCCTTGCCAAATCCTCTGCTGCTGCACGGTCAAGCCATGTGCATGTCGGTGAACGGAACAATAAAGTATCCGATATAATTGCAGAACATAAAAGTGCTGCAGTTGTCTTATCAGGCACAATTCCATTTTCTTTATACATATCGTAAACGATTGTTGCCGTGCACCCTACCGGTTGATTTCGAAAATATACCGGTCCTACGGTCTCCATGCTGCCAAGTCTGTGGTGATCAATAATCTCCACAATCTCTGCCTCCTCAATTCCGTCAACTGCCTGCGTCTTCTCATTGTGGTCAACTAAAATAACGCGTCTCTTATCAGCATCCATCAAACGACGGCTGGAAATAAGACCATAGAACTTCCCTTCTTTATCTAAGACCGGAAAATCTCGGGTACGTTTCTTCGTCATGATGTCTTTGATATTTTCCACATAATCTGTCGTGTTGAAAATGGTAAGACCATCCTTGTCCATAAAGTATTTCACCGGAATACTTTGGTTAATCAGTCTCGATACTGTAAATGTATCATGAGGTGTTGTAATCACCACTATGTCACGTTCTGCAGCCATCTTTTTAATAGTCTTAGAAACTTGCGCTCCCTGACAAACAACGATACAGCTCGCATCCATCTCAACAGCACACAGTTGCGATTCATAACGATTGCCTAAAATGACCAAATCATCTTTTTCTATGTACGCCTCCATCAAATCCGGGCTTGAAGCTGCCACTGCAACTTTGCCTTTTATAAAGTAAGCATGTGGATTACCAGTCACAACTTCTCCATCGAGCACGTTTACAATGTTCTGATATTGTGTTCTTGCTTTTGCCAAAATCTCATTGTCATACACATCCATATAAGACATTGCAATGTTCTGAGTACTAATCACACCTTCTAATTTATCTTCTCGCGTCACAGCAACCGTGTATACATTTCGTTCTTTCATAAGAGCCCATGCTTCTTTGATAGACATATTACTGCTAATACCCTTCATTCGGTTAACATCCACATCCTGCACACGCAGGTGAACATTCCCCAAGAGTTTTGGCGCATCGACTCCAAATCGCGTCAGAACATATTGCGTCTCCTCGTTCAACATTCCTGCACGCATCGGAACGAAGCGATACTTATTCCCCGCGATTTCATTTTTTAGGTTCGCATAAGCAATGGCAGAACAGATAGAATCAGTATCCGGATTCTTGTGTCCTACCACATATACTTTTTTGGTTTTTATATTTTCCATATATACACCTCTTTTCCTAATGACATGTTACCATTTTTCTCTAGTTTTATCAAATATTTTCACATATTTATATGTGCAAATCAGAAAAATATGTTATACTATGTCCATCTTATGAAAAATGCGAGGTATATCACATGAGCGAAGAATTATTACAGACAGAATCTATGGCAGACCTTGAGGAGCATTTCGACGATGCCAACCCATGGAACATCGTTGCCGAATATCTGGAAAAGAAAACCGTACTTCCGGTTAAAATAGAAGGAATTGTAAACGGCGGTGTTATTGCTATCGTAGAAGGTATTCGCGGATTCATCCCTGCTTCACAATTATCATTATCTTACGTGGAAAATTTGGAAGAATACTTACTGAAAGATATCGAAGTACAGGTAATTGAAGCTAACCAGGCTGATAATCGACTCATTCTTTCTGCACGCAACCTCTTGAAAGAGCAAGCAAGGAAAGAAAAGGAAGCACTTGTTAATAGCGTAGCAATCGGCTCTGTTATGACAGGAACTGTAGAGACAATTCAAAACTACGGTGCATTTGTTCGTTTGGAAAATGGTCTTTCAGGTCTTGTACACGTTTCTCAGATTTCTGACAAACGTATCAAAACTCCTGTTGCTGTTTTAGAAGTTGGACAGGAAGTAAATGTAAAAGTCATTGGCATCAAAGAAGGCAAGATTAGCCTCAGCATGAAAGCCCTCATCGAAAAAGAAAAAGAGGAGGAGGAAACTGCTGCAAAAGTTGAGATTCCAAAGGCTGAGAATATCGGAACAAACCTTGGAGATTTGTTCAAGAATATTAAATTGTAGTATGCAAAACAACAAAAGTTCCAGAATCACAAACGTGATTTTGGAACTTTTTATGTACCCTATTCATCAAATGCAACCAAGAGATAGAAACCCCTCTCATTTTCACGTATCTCTTTAATCACGCCTGTCGGTGATTTGATTCTCTGATTGCTTCGGTAGATTCCGGACATTGCAACTGACGGCTCTACAAGATAACTATAGAGGCTTCCGTTCACACGCTCTGTCACATTCACGGTCTGCCCCTCTTCTACTAATCCCTTTCGCTCCATTTTAAATAACTCTTCTCGCATGATATTTCACTTCTTTCTCCTAACTGATAGGTTGATTATACACCTTATTAGTTGGAAAAGAAAGATTTTCCAAGAAAAACACTTGTCATTATTTTCCATAGTGTTATAATAGACAAGGTTGTTTATTTTGAACTAGGGGGAATCTATCATGAAAGACAATAAACCGAATTTTCGTTTACATATTGGTATGCGTAATATAAAAACAGCTATATCCGCAACGCTTTGTGCGCTTATCTATTTTCTATTTCTACCGAACCGCAATCCTACCTTTGCTTGTATCGGTGCAATATTCGGAATGGGAAGTGACACAGAGGACTCTAAATTAAATGGCGGAAATCGACTCTTTGGAACCATCATCGGTGGCGTGCTCGGTATGCTACTTTACCGTATCTACATTATCTTTTATCCGGATGGCTTGTTCCATTATCCGCTACTGATATTCCTTTTTGTAGGAACAATCCTACTGATTATGACTAGCTTGTTCTTCCGTTGGCCAGGAGCAATTCAACCGGGCGGAGTAGTACTTTGTATCATATTCTTTAACATATCAGTTGATACTTATGTACAATACTCATTAGATCGTATTTTCGACACTGCATTTGGTGTTATGTTATCGCTTGTGATTAATATGTTCTTCCCGAGGGAAACCATCGTGAGTGCACTCAATAAAATCGGAGTAAGAAAAGACACACTTGCTGAAAGTGAAATCATAGAAGAATCTGAAGAAACTGACGAAGAATAAAATGGACAGGTACTTTTAAAGTGCCTGTCCTAATTATTTACACAAATGGTATCTCCACTTCCGGAACCACAACTCCCGGCAATTCCTCTGCCGTTGCAATTCCTTTTTGAAGTGCTTCTGCCTTAAGTGCAGAGTAGAATTCTGCATACGTTGCGTGCATATATGGATTCACATACAAGAGATTCACAATTCCACCTGTCATTGCTCCCAAAATCATCCATCCAATGAACGACAATCCAAGCACAAATGCTTCCCATTTGTGTCCCTTCATCATCTTGCGACTGATTTTGAATACACGGCTCTTATCCAGAGTGCTATTCTCTGCAATAATATATGGAACCATCATATAAGCGTAGGTCATAATGATTCCAGGTATCCAAAGTAATAACGACCACAGGAATATGTACAAGCCTTTTAGAAACATAATCCATACAGTGCTTGTATATCTTCCTCCTTGGAATCCGTAGAACACCTGACCAATACTTGTTTTGTGTTCCCTATTCTCGATAAAATAACGATTACATCCAACCTGTGCAACGTTACTAACAAGAATTGAGATACATAATCCAATAACTACACCAACCAATACACCAATTGCAAATAATGCAACAACTCCTGATGGTATCTGTGCAATCAATTGCTGTAGCGACAACTCGCCTTTCATAATTGCCTCAGTTTCTCGGGTAATGTCGCTGTCACCCGCACTAATGCTAACACCGCCTCCCATCAGAAACATTGCAATGGCACTCACTGCAACACACAACCAATAGTTTCTCTTAAATGCAATCTTTGCATTCTCTTTCAGTAATTGTCTTGTCCACATATTCTATCTGTACCTCCTAAGTTCTATAATCCGACAAATATTCGATTTCAATTGGGTCTATCGCTGTCATTGGATTCTCCAGTACAGATTTCCTCATCCTTTGACGACGCTTAATTAGCGCACCTGCACGGTTATACACCCAGAATGAATAGACCAAAATCTTATTTGCTTTTCCCAGTCTATCTTTTAATGTCTTATTGTATAGTACACCGCCAACCTCAAAATCTATCTTCCTCCGAATGAGTGAAATCAACTCTGTCTCACAGGTCACTGGCTCCGGTAATTTCGTATATGCCATTCCTGCAGCAATCGGATTATGGGCATCGCTCCCTCCAATGCCGGGCTTCCCATACTTATGTGCCAGTTTTGCAGCTTTCTCATTGGATTCTAATGGTTCGCATGCATTAAACACTTCCACAAAATCAAATCGTTTCATGAGCTCTGGTGACTTAAAATACCGCCTCGTATTCGTAAAACTCATATACGGTTCTCCACAAGGATGTGCAGGGCCTAAAACTCCTCCATGCCGATGTACAAAATCAATTAGAACAGAAACCGGCAATCCTTTCAACTCTAAAAGACGCATACGAACACCTTCCGGCATAATTACCAGAATATGTCCTGCATCACATGTGTCGTACTCAATCCCCTTCAGTACCACAAAATCCTCGTGAACCTTGCCTTTCATCTGCTTCTTCCAATGGCGATATCCATTGTACGTATCATGATCGGTAACAAGCATACCTCCAAAGCCATTTGCCTTTAAAATGGTGATATACTCTTCCAGACTAATTTTGCTGTCTGGAGAGCCTTCTTTTACGTGACAATGCATATCTAATTTCATATGGTCAGCTCCTATTCTTTTCCATCAAAACAGTATGTACATACCTTACATGGCTCAATTCCGATGGAATCCAACAAATCATCCAAACGGAAATATCTCAGCGTCGTAAAGTTTTGCTGTTTACGAATCTCATCTACCATTGCATGATAGCGATCGCTGTTGGGATCTGTGTATTTATGCAGAACATTTTCTGCATTATCCCCTTCTATCTTTTGAATCATCTGACGCGTAATCAAATCCAACTCTGATTTTGAACGTGAGAAGTTCAAATATTTACATCCATATACAAGTGGCGGACAGGCAGGTCTTACATGTACCTCTTTCGCTCCACTGTTATATAAGAACTCTGTCGTCTCTCGAAGCTGTGTGCCACGAACGATAGAATCGTCAATCAGCAGCAACTTTTTATTCTCAATCAAACTTGGTACAGGAATCAATTTTCTCTTTGCAACCAAGTTTCTCTGTGCTTGGTCTGTCGGCATAAATGAGCGAGCCCATGTCGGGGTGTATTTAATAAATGGTCTTGCGTATTGAATACCTGATTCATTGGCATATCCGATTGCATGAGCAATTCCTGAATCTGGAACACCTGCAATTAAATTCGGCTCTATCTTTCCCTCATCACGTTTTGCCATGATACTACCACATTTATAACGCATTTCCTCAACATTGACTCCTTCGTAAGAAGAAGTCGGATAACCATAATATACCCAAAGGAATGAGCATACTTTCATATCCTTCTTTGGCTCAGAAACGGTCTCCACACCTTCAGGCGTCATAAAAACAATTTCGCTTGGGCCTAATTCTTTATAATTATCATAACCAAGACTATAGAATGCAAAGTTTTCAAATGAAGCACAATAGCCATCCTTACCCTTACCGATAATAACCGGTGTTCTACCATAACGGTCACGCGCTGCATAGATACCATCTTTTGTCAAAATCAGCATAGACATGGAACCTTCGACAATGCCCTGCACATATCGGATTCCTTCTACAATTGAATTTTTCTTACAGATCAGGGATGCAACCAACTCTGTCGCATTAATCTGCCCCGTAGTCATCTCTTGGAAATGTGCATGTCCACTCGAATAAACAACCTTCAGTAATGAATTCAGATTATTAATCTTACCAACTGTTACAATCGCAAAACTGCCCAAATGTGATTGAATCAGCAATGGTTGTGGTTCGTAATCAGAGATACATCCTATGCCAAGATTACCTTTCATCTCTGCAGCATCACGCTCAAATTTTGTACGAAACGGAGAGTTCTCAATATTATGAATTGCACGTTCAAAACCAGCTTTGTTATACACAGCCATTCCACCTCGTCTTGTACCAAGATGCGAGTGATAATCTACACCATAAAATAAGTCTAAAACACAATCTTTCCTTGAAGCAACACCAAAAAATCCGCCCATGTATTTTCTCCTTCTCTAACCAAAACGAACAAAAAGTCCGCCTATTATCAGACTTAGTTTAGCACAAATTTTTAACCTGCGCAACGAGTAATAACACTTGTAACACAAGAAAAAATCGCATATAATAGATATATATTGGAATTCTTCTGAGGAAGTTGGTGAACGAAGTGAAACTCATACAGAACAACAATTACAAAGTGGCATTAGAGATAACCGGATGCAACGGAATGGAATTTCCATTCTATACATCTAAAATATTAGAGTGCAACAATCTGGAATTGCTACATTCTATTCTGACCTGTGGCACGCCTTCTCAATTCTTATCTCCGTGGCATCACGAAAAACGTACACAGGAATTTATTTCCAAAATCTCGATGTTTGAGACGAATCTCTCTGTCTATGACGACGGATACTTGATCAAATCACCGGAAACAGAATTTTTAGATGCCAGTGAAAAAAGCGTAAACGCATACTACCTCGGTCTGATTTTCACGAAACTGTTCAGTATGAAAGAATTTGATGTGGACTATTTTCTTCACACCACAATCTTTGAGCAGGTATACGGAGCCGACTCGTTTGTTTGCAACGGGCGCAAGAAGCCTGCTTTTGTTGGATACACCAAGTCCTCTGATAGTTGGAGTATCTGGGAGTCCACCGGAAAACGTGACCATGCGCCAAAGGCTCTCGACGATGCTTTTAATCAAGTATTTGCCATTCGCTCCGTCAATGAACAGGCACCGAACTATGCCATGGCATGTATGACTTATTTTGACACCAAGCACGGTGAACTGCAGGGGATCTTAAGAAATGCTTCCGCCGGCAAGAAAGCAAACATTATGTTTGACAAGGAACAATTTCTAACATTATATTATCGCCATATTTGTGAAATCTTTGATGAATCACTGCGTCGCAAGCCTTTTGACAGTGTGATTGACTACATAGACGGATATCTGGAAATCGAATTGGAACTCTTCGGATTAAATATTGACAGTTCTGACAAAGATGAGTATCTTCACAGACGACGCATTAAACTGGGCGTACCGAAGGATATACTGGGATTCTTCCAATATAACAAAGGAAGATTCGACGACAACAGCACCATTACATCCATTGTGGAATCTATGAATATAAGCGCAACCGACTTTAACGATAAGACTTTTTTTATGGGTAGAGATGGAATATATTTCCGTATAATTTGAATTTACTTTATATGGAACCTATGCTATAATCTTACAAGTAATGAATTTGCTATTATAGGAGGTGTTATAGATGGCAAAAACAAGTATGTTTGTAGAATACCAAGGAAAACAAGTGGAAGACAAGGCAATCCTTGCTGCTGTTAAGAAAGCTTGGACAGAAGCTGGAAACAAAGTCGGCGATATGAAGACTGTGGAATTATACATAAAACCGGAAGAGACTGCCGTTTACTATGTAATCAACGGAACAGAGACCGGAAGGGTAGAGTTGTAATCCAAATTCGACGTAAGATAAAAAGGACGTGTTAGCACGTCCTTTTCTTATATCAATTTTAGTGTCCACATGTATGCGAGCCACATCCGTGTTGAGACTGTGAAAGTTTTTCTGTAAATTGAAGATTTAGAAGGTCTTCTATGATAAAATAAAATCATAGGAGGCCTTTTATTATGGCAAGAGAAAAGAAACCAGTACACAAAGTACAAATGACAGAAGGAAAAAGAAACATCA
>JAZNHX010000092.1:0-4593 GCA_045577115.1 Faecalimonas sp.
AAAGCACAGGGTTAGATTGGCGAATACTTCCCATAGAGAATTTATACTGGGGGAAACAACCAGATCCAGAAGGCATAAAAAGGCAAAATAGGGCCAGATCTTTGCATAACGGTTGTTGTAAAACTGCTCAAGGGTGATCTCTTGTTTGATGATTCGTTTATAATAACCACAGCACATGGAAAAACCACTAATAATCATAAACAAAAGCACAAGATGAGTAAATGATGGTATCAATCTATCAGAAACAAATCCCCCAAACGAATAATTACCATTGGTTAATACATGCAATAAAACAATTCCTATGGCCGAATACGCTCGCAAGCCATCTATTGCATCATATCTTTCCTTTGTCAATTGCTTTGTATTATCAAGCATATTTCTTCTCCATTTCATATACTATTTTTCATATATTCCCATCAACTTCTTGCAATACTCTTCTATCGTATCAAAGCTGATATCCTTACAATTCTGACTATACAGAGCAGTCTTTTCTTTATCTGCCCACATGGTCTGAACTTTTTCTTTCAAATCTTCTTTATTTGCACTCTCAAACAGTTCTCCGGTTGTTCCAACCTCTATCAGTTCCGGAATACCACCGATATTTGCTCCAAGTACCGGAGTTCCGTACATCTGACTTTCCATTACAGAGAATGGACAGTTCTCATACCATTCTGATGGATACACAGAGAATTTTGCCTCACGAATCAACTTTTCAAGTGCCTCGCCCTTTTGGAAGCCTACGTTCTTTATGTTCGAAATTCCATGAATCTTTTCCTCAAGTGGTCCTGTTCCTGCAAATACAAACTGCACCTCCGGAAGTTCTTTGCACACCTCAATCAAGGTTCCAATACCCTTCTCTTCTGAGAAACGACCAAAATAAAGAACGTAATTCTTTTTCTCAGTCTCTTTCCACTCTACTTTGTCTACGAAATTATGGATTGCAACTGTTTTTGTTGCAAAGAGTGGATTACTGTCCATTTTGCTTTTCAAGAACTCAGAGCAGCATATCATACAATCAATATGCTTATAAGCACCATTCAATTTCCAAAAATATGCTTCCAGTGTTCCAATAGCAGATTTTGCTGTACTTCCATGAATACATTTACCCTTACTGCAATTTAGGAAATGACCACCAAGGCATTTTTCACAATTCTCATGTGTGTTTGGATTGTTACACATATGATTAGGACATACCAAATTATAATCATGTGCAGTAAATACGATCTTGCATTTATGCCCTGTTTGTTTTTTCCATTTTTCAATCTCCAAAATCATAGATGGTGTCAATTGATAGGTAAAGTTATTCAGGTGACACACATCTGGTTGAAAATCTTCCAACACAAGGCGAATCTTCTTTCTTGCTTCAGCGGAATATATCGTTTTGATCGGATAAGTTAATTTAGCAAGTTTAGAGCCACCATGAAAATCCATATCACTTGTGTATGCATTTACACGATTTCCAACAATACGCCCTTCATGTTCCATACCAAAATACTGTACCTCATGTCCTTGTGACATAAGATATTCACCAAGTTTAAATATGTATGTTTCCGAACCACCATTCGGATGTAAGAACTTATTTATCATTAAGATTTTCATTGTTTCCATCCTCTACTTATTGATACAACTCTAATGTCCTATCAACAATATCATCCCAATTATATTTACCGCAGATAAAATCTGCTGCTTCTTTTTTATACTTCTCTACGATATCTTCGTTATCACAATGCCTTTGTAATTTTTCTCTCAACGCTTCTACATCGCTTTTAGCAAATGTGACCGCTTTATCTTCCACCACTTCTGCACATTCCGGAATATCTGAAACCACGCAACAATTACCATAGCTCATTGCTTCCAAAAGACTGAGTGGCATTCCCTCCAAATCAGATGGCAATGTATAGATGTATGCATTACTATAAAGCTCTTCCAGTTCCTGTCCTTGCACAAATCCTGTAAAAATGATTCTTTCGTCGTTCTTTGCCTGTTCTTTTAATTCACTCACGAAATCATCTGTATCTGACGCGCCCCCGGCAATCACCAGCTTCTTGTCTGTATTCACCTGTTGAAATGCTTTTATAAGATAATGAATGCCTTTCTCTGGAACCAATCGTCCTAGAAAGAGAATGTAATCATCTTTATTAAGACCATACTTCTCATTTATTATATCAGCACCTATGGTCTCTGGTCTATTGACACCATTTGGAATATATGTAGTTTTTCTTCCATATGTATCTTCAAAATATTTCTGAACACCACGACTCAGCACAATCATCTCATCTGCAAACTTAACACCCATTTTCTCACCAAAACGGATATACTTTGCACCGAATCCACCTTGCCATTTTGCTCTTGCCCAGTCCAACCCATGAACAGTGAATACTATCTTTTTTCCAAATAATTTTGGAATCCAGCAAAATGCTGCAGGTCCCTCTGCGTGAACATGAACTGCATCATACCTTCCAAATGCTGTCCCAATTGCTGCAAAGAAGGAAGAAGACACAGCTGCCAATCCCTTACTCTCAATCGTGATGACTGATTTCAATTTGATTCCTTGATATTCGTTACCTTCGTATTGCGCAAACTCTGCTCCGCTGACATGCTTACCTTTTCGATTATAACATGTCACTGAATGTCCTTTTTGAACCATACGTTTGCTAAGTTCTTCTACAACAATCTCAACTCCGCCTTCCCTTGAAGGAATGCGTTTCTGTCCAAACATTGCTACTTTCATTTTCACTCACACTGCTCCTACTCATTCACAGTAGGTGGTCTTATCTCAAGACGCACCTAGACATCTTATTGTAACACGAAATTCGTGTTTCCGCAACAAAACATGACAAAACAGTCAAGGGTTTTTGTGCAACAATAACTATATCCCAGAAAGTTAGGAGTTATACGAAAACAGGAAGCAGATGTATACACATTTGCCTCCTGTTATGACATAGTATATTCGCTTGTTTTTTATGTGCTTAAATACCTATCCTATTCAGCTAATTGCAGTTCCTCGACAATCTGTTGCACCACCGTTAATTCCTCAACCAAATCGTCCGCAATCTTTTCAATAGATTGACCTTTGGCTAACTTTTTCTGAATTTGTCTAACAAGGCGCTCTCTGTCCCCTTCTGCTCTCCCTTCTGCTCTTCCTTCTGCTCTTCCTTCTGCTCTTCCTTCTGCTCTTTCATCTCTCAATAATTCCTGAAATGTCATATACCTTGCCCCCATCTCACGACTCATTTTAATTTCACTGATTGTTTCTTGCAATCTTTTAACAAATTCATCATTATAATCCTTTTCACTATCCGCAAGAGGTGCACCTACGAATTTCAAGAAATCAACCAACTCTTTCGTTACTTCGTTCTCGTTGTTTCCCTTTGTGCTAAGATAAATCACATGTGAACCATCATCCATTTCAAGTTCTGGTGCTTCCTCGCATATTGCTTTGCGAGTATACCGGTATTTCCCTTTTCCAAATGGGTCAAAATCGCAGATAAAAATAACATATGTATTTGGTAATTCCTCATATGTCAATCCACTCATCAGAATCTCCATATCCATTTGGCTGAGATAATACCGACCTCGTTTTTGTATCGCCGGCTTTCGTAGCACTTGCATTTCTACATCATAGTGAGTATTATTTTCATCTTTCGCAAATGCATCCAAGCGTATCCCTTTGTATTCTGGATTGTAAACTATACTTTTCTCTTTACTGACCTCCACACGCTCAATCTTTTTTCCTAGGCTTCTTTCTAAAATGCCTTTGCAATTTTCCGGATTAAGCATAACTGCACCAAACATAAAGTTGTCTTTAAACGTCAATTCTTGCAAACTTTTCTTCTTATTCATTTCTCTTTTCTCCTTGTATTTTAGCATGTTTTAACTTTTTTGGGTAGTACTAATCGCCAAAAACTAATTAAATGCAATCATAGTCTTTCACCGTCCGTTCTTCTGTTCAATTCATCAACTTTGAAATTCTTTGACTGATACGTCTTAAAATTCAGATACACTTATAGATTAAGTGCGACATGACACTTCGAATGATTTGAATAAATGTGTGTCATATTTAATATTTTTCATATTTTACTTGTCATTATAATGACCTTTACACTGGATCACATTAATATTGTCATTTTTGACTTCGTACACCAGTCTATCTTTTTCGTTAATTCTTCTACTCCAACTATCGGCTCTGGCTTTCCTTCACCTGTAAAAGGAGTCCGTTGGATTTCTTTTAATAACTTGTTTATCTTTTTAAGTATTTTCTTATCCGTCGCCTGCCAATACAGATACTCATCCCAGGCATTTTCTGAAAATGTAATTTTACTCACTTTCCATCGCCTCCAGTTCTTCTATAGTCTTTTGTACAATCTTACCTTCTCGAATTTGCTGAGTAGACTCTTTGATAATTTCTGTGTTTTCCTTTGAATAGAATGGATCTTTAGGTGCAACAATCTCAAAAGGAATTTTTCTGTCTCGCAATGCTCTCTTCGCATAAATCATAAAAAACGTAGTGATATTCATCCCCATCTCCGCACACATATCATCTAAATCTTTTTTCATTTTGTCCTCAATTCTTAAACTAACTGTAAGTCGGAG